>DATDHA010000066.1:0-3848 GCA_036521815.1 Alphaproteobacteria bacterium
ATTTTGGTGGCAGTCCCGTTTAGGAACTTCAAATCCGAAGACCACACTAGATTCCAAATATTACTCGTGTGGCTTTGAATCCGAAATTCGCTCACGGTCCCGCACCCAAATGTGGCGAATTTCGGATTCGCCACACTAGGAGCCTGTCTGAGTAGTCGGAAGGACGAAACAATGATTCAAAAATCTGCGCGCGTTTCGCGAGTCGGTTGCGCCATTGTGCACGCGTACGCAACGATATTCCAAAACTCGACCCTCCTCGCGACTACTCAGACAGGCTCCTAGCCTGCGAGGGCCTTGGCCGCCGAGACCCTCTCATGGCGCATGAGCCACAGAAGCAATAAAAGGCCTGGAACACCCAGGAACGTCGCGGCCACGAAGAAGCTCACCCAATCCATCTGGTCCTTGAGCCAGCCGCTCGGCGTCGCCAGGAGGGTGCGGCCGACCGCGGTGAGCGAGGATAACAGCGCATATTGGGTGGCGGTATAGCCGAGCGAGCAAAGGCCGGAGAGGTACGCGACAAGTGCCGCGGAGCCCATGCCGGCGGTCACGTTTTCCGTCGCGATCGTGACCGCCAGCATCGCCATGTCGTGGCCCGCAACCGCCTGGAGCGCGTACATGAGGTTCGCGGCCGATTGCGCGATCCCGCAGATGAGCAGGCACGGAAAGATGCCGAGGCGGGTCACCATGAGCCCGCCGAGGAAAGCACCGAGCAACGTCGCGAAAAAGCCGAAGATCTTTGACACGCTCGCGATCTCGGAAAGCGAGAAGCCGAGGTCGATATAAAGCGGACTCGCCATGACGCCGGCGACGACGTCCGCGAGCTTGTAAAGGAGAATGAAGAGGATGATGACGACCCAGGCCGGTCGGCGCATGAAGTCCTCGAACGGTGCAACCACGTGCTCGCGCAGCCAGGCCGCGAGCCAACCCTCGCCGTGTGCTGCGGTCTTAGCCGGAAGTGCTGCCGGCTCGGGGTTGGCAAGCACGGTTGCGATACCGACGCCGACCAGAAGGCCCATGACGAGGTAGGCGAATTGCCAGCCGAATGCGTCGGCAATATAGAGAGCACCGGCACCTGCCGTGAGCATGCCGAGCCGGTAGCCGATCTGGACCATAGTGGCGCCGGCACCCTGCTCATCGGTCTTCAAAATCTCGACGCGGTAGGCATCGATCACGATGTCCTGGCTTGCGGAGAGAAAGGCGACGACGACGGCGCAAAGGGCCGTGAGCGCAGGCTGGTCTTTTGGCGTAAGGCTGCCGAGTGCGACAACAGCGACCATGAGAAGGAGCTGGGTCGCAACCATCCACCCGCGCCGCTGGCCGAGGCGGCTGAAAATCGGCAGGCGAAGGCCGTCGATCAGCGGCGACCACAGGAACTTGAAGGAGTAGGGCAAGCCGACCGCGGCAAAGAGGCCGATCGAAGTCTTGCTCACCCCTTCCTGGGCGAGCCATGTGCTGAGGGTCGAGAACGTGAGAAGAAGCGGCAGACCGCTGGAGAAGCCGAGTGCCAGGATCGCGAGCATGCGCCGATCTCGATAGACGCTCAGCGCCTCCAGCCAACCGCGGATCACGGCCAATCCCGTTCGGGTTCCATGGCCGCCGATCATAGGGTGGCGCGAGGACCCAAGCCAGCAATCAAGAGGCCAGCGATCAGGAGGCCGAGTCCTCAACCGGCGCTAGCGTGCGCGAACGCCGGGTAGGGAATATTTCTTTCAACGAAGCCACGATCACGAGGCTGATGATGACCAGAAGCATCCACGAGGTGATCTTGGCGGGACCCACGATCGCCCATTTCCTCGCCTGGTAAGGATAAATCCAGGCACCAAAGAATGTGCCGATGTTTTCGGCGACCCAAATGAAGAAGCCGATCAGCACGAATGCCAGATTGAGCGGCAACCGCCGCTCCGTTCTTGTGACCGTGAAATGCACCCAGGTCCGCCGAAACGCGAAGAGGACGCAAGCCGCAAGTGGCCACCGCATATCGGCGATATAGTGATTTGTGAAAAAATTCGTGTAGATCGCGACACATAAGCCGATCGCGACCCAGGGCGGGGGAAACCCCGTCAAACGTTGGTCTTGCAGTCGCCAAGCCTGCATCATGTAGCTCGCGACCGCGGCGTACATGAAGCCGCTATAAAGCGGAACCGTCGCCACGCGGAAGAATGCGGGCTCGAGATAACTCCACGACGCAACGCCAGGCGAGGTCTTGAATAGCTCCAGCCCCATGCCCAGCACATGGAAGAGCGACAGCACGGCGACCTCGCGCCACGTCTCCAACCCGGCCGAGATCAGGACGATTTGGATCGCGATCGCGCCGAGGAACAGCAGGTCGTAGCGCGCGAGGCCCGCAATGCCGATGTGGCTCGAAATGGCGAGCAGAAACAGAAAAGACCCGGCAAATACACACGCCGCCGCTTGTTTGAGGCCGAATGCGAAGAAGTCGCCGATCCCGTGCGCGACCTTGCGGCCCACGAGCGGACAAAGGGCCTGTTCGAATTTGGCCAGGAGTTCGTGGAGATATGTCAGGCTGGCCTCGGGCGCGGATTCCGTCAGGGAGCGCGCAGATCACGCGCTCGGACAGGATAGCTCGGCAATTATGGCGAGACCATGGCGTCGACGATAAAACAAAGTATGCTAATGTATTTCCCGCAATCGGCTGGAGATGCGCTTGACCTTAGCCCGCCTCCCTGACCCGCGCCTCCTTCTTGCGCAAGTGACGGTCGAGGCTTGCCTTGCGCAGCCGGATCGCCGCAGGCGTCACTTCGACAAGCTCATCGTCGTCGATATAGGAGATCGCCTGTTCGAGGCCCATGAGCCGCGGCGGCGTGAGCCGGACAGCCTCGTCCTTGCTGGTGGTGCGGATGTTGGTGAGCTGTTTGCCCTTGAGCGGGTTGACCTCGAGGTCGTTCCCGCGGCTGTGTTCCCCGATGATCATGCCCTGATATGTCGCCTCGCCGGGGTTGACGAACATCACGCCCCGTTCCTCGAGATTCCAGAGCGCGTAGGCGACCATCTGGCCTTCGACCATCGAGATGAGAACGCCGTTCCGTCGGCCCTGGATCGGCCCCTTGAAGGGTGCGTAGCCGTGGAAAAGCCGCGAGAGGACGCCGGTGCCACGCGTATCGGTGAGAAACTGGCCCTGGTAGCCGATGAGGCCCCGTGAGGGGACCAGAAAATTCAGCCGCGTCTTCCCCCCACCCGAGGGCTTCATCTCGATGAGCTCGCCCTTGCGCTGGGAAACGCCGTCTATCACCACGCCCGTGTAGCCGTCGTCGACGTCGATGACCGCCTCCTCGATCGGCTCGAGGCGCTGGCCGGTCTCGGTGTCGCTCTTGAAGAGCACGCGGGGGCGGCTGATCGAAAGCTCAAAGCCCTCGCGGCGCATCGTTTCGATGAGAACGCCGAGCTGAAGTTCGCCCCGGCCTGCGACCTCGTAGGCGTCCTTCCTCTCGCTCTCCCGCACCTTGATCGCGACATTGCCCTCGGCCTCGCGCAAAAGGCGCACGCCGATCTCGCGCGAGGTCAGCTTGCTGCCGGCCCTGCCGGCGAGCGGGGAGTCATTGACCGAAAAGGTCATGGCGATCGTCGGCGGGTCGATTGGCTGAGCGTGAAGGGGTTCGGTGACCTCGGGCGCACAAAGCGTGTCGGCAACCGTCGCCTCCGCGATGCCGGCGATTGCGATGATGTCGCCCGCCTCCGCACGCTCGATCGGCACGCGATCGAGGCCCCGGAAGGCGAGGAGTTTGGTGAGCCTGCCTTCTTCGAGGACCCGGCCGTCGTGCGAGAGCGCTTTGACCGGCATGTTGACCCGCGCGACGCCCGAATCGATGCGCCCCGTGAGCACCCGGCCG
>DATDHA010000067.1:0-8123 GCA_036521815.1 Alphaproteobacteria bacterium
AGATAGGCCACCGGCGCGCGATGCGCGCCTTCTTCTGCGTCACGCAGAGAGGCGGCCGGAGCGGCCGCCGGGGCGGCGCTCTTCCTTTCTCTCGCACCGCGCGCCTGCTACCATGCGATATGCGCCGATTCGTCTTCCGCTGGCTGGTCCGGCCCCTGCTCGTCGTAACCCTGCCGCTCGCACTCATCGTCGCGGGCGCCTGGTTTTGGCTCTCCACCTCCCTTCCCGAAACCACGGGGACGATCTCCCTTCAGGGCCTCACGGACCCGGTCGAGATCGTCCGCGATTCCCACGGCATTCCGCACATTTTCGCCAAGAACGATGCGGATGCCGCCTTCGCGCTCGGCTTCGTCCATGCCCAGGACCGCCTTTGGCAGATGGAGCAGCTCCGCCGGCTCGCTTCCGGCCATCTTGCCGAGCTCGTCGGCGAGGCTGCCCTTCCGCTCGACCGGTTCGCGCGCACCGTCGGCCTTGAGCACCTCGCCGAATCGGCACTCGCGGGCCTGGCACCGGATATGCGCGCCGACCTCAACGCGTATGCCGCGGGTGTCAATGCCTTCATCGGGTATCACCATGGCGCCTGGCCGCCGGAATATATGATGCTCGGTGCTGCACCGGCGCCATGGCGCCCGGTCGACAGTCTCGTGTGGGGCGAGCTTATGGCGGTGCAGCTCTCCGGTCATTGGCGCACCGAATTGCTGCGCGCCCAGCTCCTCAAGAAGCTGACCCCCGATCAGGTGGAACAGCTTTGGCCTCACTACCCCGACGACTCGCCCGCGACCCTGGCACTCGAATCCGGCCTCGAGCACGATTTGCCGATCGCTCGCCTCGCCGCGATCACCGCACCGTTCGACGGGCAGGGTGCGTCGAATGCCTGGGCCGTCAGCGGCACACACACCCTTACCGGCAAGCCCGCTCTCGCGAATGACCCTCATCTCGGCTTTAGCCTGCCCATTCTCTGGTATCTCGCGCGCATCGAGACGCCGACCCTTCATCTCGTGGGCGCCACCGTGCCGGGCGTGCCGATCGTGATCCTCGGGCACAACGACCGCATCGCATGGGGAATGACGACGACCGGCGGCGATCTCGAAGACCTTTTCGTGGAGAAGATCGATCCCAACGATCCCGAGCGTTATTTGACGCCGGATGGCTCCCTCCCGTTTCGCACGCGAACGGAGATCATCGGGGTGCGGGGAGAGCCGGCCGTGACGCTCACGGTCCGCGAAACAAGGCATGGTCCCGTCATCTCGGATGTTGTGAAGGACGCCGCCGCGGCGGGCGAAAACGGCACCGCCATCGCTCTCGCCGCGACGTGGCTCGATCCCGATAACCGCATCGCCCAGGCGATCTATGGGATCGATCGCGCCCGCGATTGGGGAAGTTTCACCGAATCGCTCAAGGAATTCGGGGCACCACAGCAGAACGTCATCTACGCCGACGTCGACGGCCATATCGGGTTCTATACCGCAGGTGCGATGCCCGTCCGCAAGGCGGGCGACGGGCGGCTCCCTGTTCCCGGCTGGAGCGGAGACTACGATTGGACGGGGATGCTGCCGTTCGACGAGCTGCCGCACGGCCTCGATCCGGTGTCGGGCCGCTTCGTCAACGCCAACAACAAGGTGACCGCACCCGACTATCCCCATCACATCACGACCCAGGGCTGGGACGAACCTTATCGCGCCGTGCGTATCGAATCCCTCCTCAACGAAACGCCTCAGGCCGGGCTCGACTCGTTCGCGAAAATTCAGGGCGACATCGTATCGCTCGCCGCGCGTGAGCTCTTGCCGCTCGTGAGCGACATCGACGCCGACACACCCGAACTCAAGGCCGTGCTCGAGCGCATGAAGCGCTGGGACGGCGTAATGGATAGCACCAAACCCGAACCACTCATCTTCGCGGCATGGATGCGGGAACTCGAACGTTCTCTTTTCGCCGAAAAAATGGGCGACGCGTTTCCAGGCTTCTGGGGACAGAACCCAAAGCTCATCCAATCCATCTTCACGACACACCCTGAATGGTGTGCCAAGCCCGGCGCTCCAACGCAAGCCGGCGACTGCCGGGTGCGAAGTGCCGAAGCGCTCAAGCGAGCCCTCGCCTGGCTTGCGGAGCACTACGGCCAGGATTTCGACTTGTGGCGGTGGGGAGACGCGCATCGGACGCAACTCGTCCACCGCATCTTCGACCGCATCCCGGTCGTGAGCCGCCTTGTCAATCTTCGCATGGCCGCCGATGGGGGCAATTATACGCTCAACCGTGCGGGCTACCGGGTTGCCGACGAGCAGCAGCCTTTCGGCGATGTGCACGGTGCCGGCTATCGAGCACTTTACGACCTTGCCGATCTTTCCCGTTCGCGCTTCGTGATCGCGACGGGGCAGTCGGGCAATCCGCTTTCCAGTCACTTCACCGATTTCGCCCAACTCTGGCGCGACGTCGACTACGTGACGATCGCGGGAAGCCGCGATGAGCTCGTCGGCAACAGGGGCCAGCTACTCACCCTCGTGCCGCGCTGAACAGGAAAGAGGGCCCGCCATGACCGTCGGAATCGAGGATATCCGTGCGGCGGCCGCCGCGATCAAGGGAGCGGTTGTGGAAACGCCGACGTTGCCCGCGCGCCGGCTTCGCGAACTGACCGGTGCGGACATCGTGCTCAAGCTCGAGAACCGGCAATATACCGGCTCGTTCAAGGATCGCGGTGCACTCAACAAGCTTCTCAAGCTCACGGCCGGCGAGCGCCAAGCCGGCGTGGTCGCGGCCTCGGCCGGCAACCACGCGCAAGGGGTCGCCTTTCACGCCGGCCGGCTCGGCATACCCGCGACGATCGTGATGCCGAAGGCAACCCCCTTCACCAAGGCAGAGCAGACACGCAACCTTGGTGCTGAGGTGGTTTTGCACGGGGTCGATTTGAGCGAAGCCGCGGATCACGCGGCTGAACTCGTCAAACGCCACGGCTTTATCTTCGTGCATCCCTATGACGACCCGGCAATCGTCGCGGGCCAGGGAACCGTTGCATTGGAGATGCTTGCAGCCGCACCCGGCCTCGACTGCCTCGTCATTCCAATTGGCGGCGGCGGCTTGATCGCCGGGTGTGCTATCGCCGCTTTGGCGCTCAAGCCAGCCATCGAAATCTACGGCGTGGAGGCTGCACTCTACCCCTCGATGTTCCAGGCGATCAGGGGCCTGACGCCAACGGCGGGCGGACATTCGATTGCCGAAGGCATCGCGGTCAAGCGCCCGGGCAAGCTTACGCAGCCGATCATCCAACGACACGTGAAGGAAATCCTGCTCGTCAAGGAAGACGCGCTCGAGTGCGCGGTCCTCGCCATGGCCGAAAGCGAGAAGCTCGTCGTCGAGGGTGCGGGTGCGGCGGGGCTTGCGGCAATTCTTGCGCATGGCGAGCTGTTCAAGGGCCGCAAGGTCGGCCTCGTCGTATCCGGCGGCAACATCGACCAGCGCGTGCTCGCCTCGATCCTGATGCGCGGGCTCGCGCGCGCGGGAAGGCTCGCGCGCATTCGCATCGAGATCAGCGACGAGCCGGGCATACTCTCCAGCGTGGCAGGCTTAATCGGTGGCTGTGGCGGCAATATCGTCGAGGTCTACCACCAGCGTCTTTACTACGACGTGCCGGTCACCATGGCCGATCTCGACGTCGTGGTCGAAACGCGCAACCGCGAACACGTGCAGGAAATTCTCACGGCACTTGCGGGTGCGGGCTACAAGGCGCATCTCCTATCCGCGACGGCGACAAGTTCGGAAAGCTGAGTGCCGTGATTACCCGGTCATCAGGTGATCTACGCCTTTGAACCGCGGCGAATTAGAGTTCTCATACGGACAGCGCTGGACGTGGGTGGGATTGAGGCTATCTAGAGACCAGTTTTGGCTTCCAGGGGATTTCAATGCTGCACGTCGAGCCGGTCCGCAAGAACGTCCTCGAGCTCATCGGCAACACGCCAATGGTCGAGGTAGAGCGGATTGACACGGGGCCGTGCCGGCTGTTCCTCAAGCTCGAAAGCCAGAATCCGGGTGGGTCGATCAAGGACCGCATCGGACGCTCGATGATCGAAGCGGCGGAGCGCGACGGAACGCTCAGGCCGGGCGGCACGCTCATTGAGCCGACCGCCGGCAACACCGGCTTGGGCCTGGCACTCGTCGCCTCCCAGAAAGGCTATCGCCTGATCCTTGTCATTCCGGACAAGATGAGCCAGGAGAAAATCTTCCACCTGAAAGCGCTCGGCGCGGAAGTCGTCATCACCCGCTCCGACGTGGGAAAAGGACATCCCGACTATTATCAGGACGTTGCGGCACGCCTCGCCCGCGAAACGCCTGGTGCGATCTTCGTCAATCAATTCGGCAATCCGGCCAACCCCAAAGCTCACGAGGAGACGACGGGCCCGGAGATTTGGGCCCAGATGGACGGAAAGCTCGACGCCGTCGTGTGCGGCGTGGGGTCGGGCGGCACGCTGACCGGGCTTGCGCGATACTTCGCGCGCACAGCACCCGCGGTTGAAATGCTGCTTGCCGACCCCGAAGGCTCGATCCTCGCGAATTACATCGCAAACGGCAAGGTCGCGGACAACGCCGGCTCGTGGCTCGTCGAAGGAATCGGGGAGGATTTCATACCGCCCGTCGCCGATCTTTCGCGCGTGAAGCGCGCCTACACGATTCCCGATCGCGAGGCGTTCCTTACCTGCCGCGAGCTGCTCGCGCGCGAAGGAATCCTTGCCGGCACGTCGTCCGGCACGCTCGTCGCGGCGGCACTCCGCTATTGCCGGGAACAGGTGAGTGTTAAGCGGGTCGTGAGCCTCGTCTGCGACAGCGGAAACAAATATCTCTCCAAGGTCTATAACGACTATTGGATGCTCGATCAGGGTTTCATCGAGCGCGAGGTGCGCGGCGATCTGACCGATCTCATCGCGCGGCAGCATCACCGGCGCGCGACAATCACCATCAAGCCGGACGACACGCTGATTGCGGCCTATGGCAGAATGAAGCTCTACGACGTGTCCCAGCTTCCCGTCATCGAGGGCGAGCGAATCGTCGGCATCCTTGACGAGGAGGACATCCTCATTCGCGTCTTCGATCACGAAGAGCGATTCCGGGAGGACGTTTCGAGTGCGATGACGCAAAAGCTCGAAACGGTGCCGCCATCGGCGGCCATTGCCGACGTGCTGGAGATCTTCAAGCGCGGTCACGTCGCGATCGTGAAGGACGGCGAACAGTTCCACGGCCTCATCACCCGCATCGACCTTCTCAACTATCTGCGCCGCCGGATGAAGTAGGCGCCAACGGAGAGCATCGCATGTCTCAAAGGACAAATGGGCCGAAGTCCAACCGCCTCGGCTTCTCGACCCGTGCGATCCATGCGGGTCAGCGCCCCGACCCATCGACGGGTGCGATCATGATGCCGATCTACGCGACATCGACCTACGTTCAGGAAAGCCCCGGCGTTCACAAGGGGTACGAGTATTCGCGCTCGCAGAATCCGACGCGCATGGCGTATGAGCGCTGCGTTGCCGATCTCGAGAACGGGCCGCAGGGATATGCATTCGCATCGGGCCTCGCGGGTGCGTCAACGGTGCTCGAACTCCTCGATTCCGGCAGTCACATCGTCGCCATGGACGATCTCTACGGCGGCACCTATCGCCTGCTGGAGCGCGTGAGAAAGCGTTCCGCCGGCCTTGCGGTGAGCTTTGCTAATCTTTCCGATCCCTCGCAGCTCGAAAAGGCGATCAGGCCCGAGACGCGCATGATCTGGATCGAGACGCCAACCAATCCGCTGCTGAAGCTCGTCGATCTCGAGCATGTCGGGAAGGTCGCCCGCGCGCGCAAGATAGTCACCGTCTGCGACAACACCTTCGCGACGCCGTGGGCGCAGCGCCCGCTCGAATTCGGCTTCGATATCGTGCTCCACTCCGCGACGAAATACCTCAACGGCCATTCGGACATCGTGGGCGGCATCGTCGTCGTGGGCGAAAACGCCGAACTCGCCGAACGCCTCGCCTTCCTCCACAACGCGGTCGGCGCCATCGCCGGGCCGTTCGACAGTTTCCTCGCCCTCCGCGGCCTCAAGACGCTCGCGCTGCGCATGGAGCGGCACTGCTCGAACGCCGCCGCGGTGGCCGCGTGGCTCGACAAGCATCCCAAGATCGAACGCGTGATCTATCCCGGCCTCGCGAGTCACCCCCAGCACGCCCTCGCCGCGCGCCAGATGCCCGGGTTCGGCGGCATGGTGACGGCGTTCATCAAAGGCGGGCTCGACCCGTCGCGGCGGTTCCTCGAGCGCTGCGAAATCTTCGCCTTGGCGGAAAGCCTGGGCGGCGTTGAAAGCCTGATCGAGCATCCCGCGATCATGACCCACTCGTCGATCCCGGGGGAAAAGCGCGCTGCCCTCGGCATCTCGGACGGACTCGTGCGGCTCTCATGCGGTGTGGAGGACGCGGACGACCTGATCGCGGATTTGGACCAGGCGCTGAGCTAACGGTGTTGCGCGTCAGTTCTCGTGCGGATCGTTTTTGTCGAGCAGGGAGCGGCCGACTTCCGCATCCTTTTCGCTTCGGTCGCTCGCAAAGACCAGCGCCATGAGTGCGATGCCGAGTGCCACCGACACGGTGATCCCGAAGATCAGCGCCATCGTTCCCGCGACGTTCAGGCCGAGGTCGCCGAAGTCGTTCATGGCCCAGACGACGAAGAGCACGCCGGCCGCACAGGCAACGCAGGCGATCACGTAGGTAAGGAGCCACTTCCTCATAAATCACCCCCGGATGGTCCGACGACGGCACCTACCCCCGGATATTCGCCCAATTCCGCGTCGAAGCAATGGCCGCACGTCATTTTGTCCCTAAAAAGCGCAGCACCTGGCCCGAATCCGATCGAGCTTCGCGAGCCTCGGGATACCGGGACCGGGCGGCGCGATAAACCGCTTTTTAAGGATATTCGGCCACCCTCCGGGGCCTCAGCGCGCGGTTCAAAGCCTCGGGGTATCCGGATGTTCGTTATCGTCGGCGTCGTCGTGGTGATCGGCTCCGTTTTCGGCGGATTCCTTGCCGAAGGCGGTAATTTCGAGGTGCTGATCCAGCCCTTCGAGCTGCTCATCATCGCCGGTGCGGCGGCGGGCGCCTTCCTCATCTCGAACCCGAAGCACGTCATCGCGAAGGTGGCCGGCGCCATCGGCCACCTGCTTAAGGGCTCGAAATACGGCAAGGACAGCTATCTCGATCTTCTCGGCCTTCTCTATCAGATCTTCAAGATCGCCAAGAGCAAAGGCATGCTCTCCCTCGAGCAACATGTCGAGAACCCAAGCGAAAGCTCGCTCTTCAATGCATTTCCGAAATTCAGCGCCGACCATGCGGCGGTCACCTTTCTCTGCGACTATCTGCGCTTGTTGACGCTTGGCACGGACAACGCCCATGAGATCGAAGGGCTGATGGACGAGGAGATCGAAACGCATCATGCCGAACACGCCCAAATCGCAGGTGCGTTGCAGACGATGGCGGACGGCATGCCGGCACTCGGCATCGTCGCGGCCGTGCTGGGCGTGATCAATACCATGGGTGCGATCAACCAGCCGCCGGCGATACTCGGGCACCTGATTGGTGCCGCACTCGTCGGCACGTTCCTCGGCGTGCTCCTGTCATACGGATTCGTGGGCCCGATCGGCAACGGCCTCAAGGCGATCTACGACGCGGAACTCAAATACTTCCAATGCATCAAGGCGGGGCTTTTGGCCCACATGCAAGGCTACGCCCCCGCGATTTCGGTCGAGTTCGCGCGCAAAGCACTCCTCTCGAACGTCCGGCCGACCTTCTACGAGGTCGAGGACGCGAACGCCGCACTGCCGCCGGCCTAGTTCGTCGAGCGAACGGGGACTCCACGAGCGCGTCATGACCGAAACGAACCAAACGCAAATGATCGTCAAGAAGGTCAAGAAAGGCGGTCACGGCGGCCATCATGGCGGTGCCTGGAAGGTCGCCTATGCCGATTTCGTGACCGCGATGATGGCGTTCTTCCTCCTCTTGTGGCTCTTGAACGCGACCACGGAAGAGCAACGGCTCGGCATCTCGAACTATTTCGCACCGGGTTCCGTCTCGAAGGAGGCGAGCGGGGCCGGCGGCGTGCTCGGCGGCTTG
>DATDHA010000068.1:0-1897 GCA_036521815.1 Alphaproteobacteria bacterium
AGAAGCGGAAGTGCTATGATGTTCGCGAAGTTGAATTTAAGGCCCGTCACGACGACGATGGCCACGGTCAGCGCGGCTGCAAGTGCCAGCGGCAGGAGAACAAGGATGGAATCGAGGACGCTGCGCAGGACGACGACCAGCAAAAGCGTTATTGCCACGAACGCGATGACGCCCGCGGTCTCGAAGGCGCCGATTACGAGCTTGCCGCCTTCGAGAAGGAGCACGGGCGTATCGGTTGCATCCGGTGCAATATCGCGGACAGCACCCACAAAGCGGCGAAGTGCAGTTTCGTCCGTGAGCATGTCAGCGGGGAAAACCTCGACGCGCGCGCGACCGTCCGGCGTCACGTACCGCGCCTTGATTTCAGGCGGAACCGTGTTGAGCGTGACCGGCCCCGCCTTCATCAGATCGATGAGCCCGTCCAAGCGACCCGGCAGATTGGCGACGATAGCTTCTTCAAGGCCCGCATAGGCGCTGGCATCGCGTCCCGGTCCGCTGTCGAAGCGCGCGAGCAGTGCTGCAAGCCGCCCTGCCGGGGCGGCGAGCGCACCCGCCTTCGGCGAAGCGGCGACGGCGCGGAGCTTTCCGATCAGCTCGACCGTGGCTTGGCGCCGCTCGTCATTGGAAGGTGGGGGCTTAGGGTCGCCGCCGTCCAGCACCGGGGTCAGGAAGGTCGCCATCTGGTCGATCAAGGCGAGCTTGGCCTGCTGGTCCTGGGGCACAAAGGACGAAAGGGTCACGGTGCTGTCAACTTCGAGCAAACCTTCGAGGCGCTTCGCAAGCGCGTCCGCGGCGGCGAGATTAGGCGTCACGATATTGATTGAATAGGGCGACGTGCTCGAATCCCTCGTCAAATCCATATAGGCCTGAACCGACTCCGTCTTTGGATCCTTGAGATTGATGGGATCGAAATCGAAGCGCGCATGCGACATCGCCAAAAGCGACACTAGGCCGAGCGCCAAAGCACCCAGGCAAACCGCCCGCGCATGGCGGTCGAGATAGCTCATGAGGGCGGGCTCGGCGCGCTCCTCGGGGGCGCGCAATCGCGGCCGTGGCCGGAGCGGCATCACCGTAAACAGTGCGGGTAGAAGTGTCAGCGTGGCGGCGAAGCCTATGAACATGCCGCCGCCCGCGATGATGCCGAGCTGGGAGAGGCCAATATATTTTGTTGGCACGAACGCGAAGAAGCCGATCGCGGCGCAAAGGGCCGCGAGGCCGACCGCCACACCGGTTCCGGCCGCGGCACTCTCGAGCGCCTCTCGGATGTTGTCGCCCTGGTCGATGCCTTCCTTGTAGCGTAGGCCGAATTGGATGCTGAAATCGACGGCAAGACCGATGAACAGCACCGCAAATGCGACGGAAATCAGATTGAGATAGCCGATCGCAACGACGGCGAACGTCGCGGTCCAAATCAAGCTGAAGAGAAGCGTCGTGATGGTCGCGAAGACGAGTCTCGGCGAACGGAGCCCGAGAAAGACCAGGACGGTCACGAGGACAAGCGAGACGAGGCTTGCAAGGCCCACGCCGTCCTGCACGCTCCTAAGCTCGTCTTCGTCCATTGCCGGCCCGCCGGTCAACCGAACGGTGACGCCGTGCTTGGGATCGAGGCCGAGTTCCTTTGCCGCCGCACGCACCGCTTTGATGGCGTGCTCGGCCGGGGACAGCGAATCGTAAGAAATCTTCGGCTTTACCACGACGATCTGACGGCGGTCGGACGGCCGGTCGGGCAGGCCCGTCATGAGGTCCCGCCAGCTAAGCCGCTGCGGCCTGCCATCGAGATGTGCCGCGACCGTGTCGCCAATCATGGTCAGCGGCCGCGTGAGCAAACCGGGATCGACCTCGCCCAGCGTGACCGCCTCCGAGGCATCGCTTAGGACGCCGAAGAGGCCGCGAAGAC
>DATDHA010000069.1:0-8818 GCA_036521815.1 Alphaproteobacteria bacterium
CATCCCCCAGAACCTCGGCCCCTATGTCGAGGCGACCACGCTCGAAGGTGGTAAGCAAGTGATCGCGCAGGGGCCGGTCGCGTCCCAGATCGTGATCAAGATGCTCGGCACCAACGGCGGCGGTTTCTTCAACGCCAATGCCGCACATCCCTACGAGAATCCGACCGCACTTGCCAATTTCGTGCAGATGCTGCTGATGATCTGCCTGGGTGCTGCACTCACGAATGTCTTCGGGCGCATGGTCGGCAAACAGCTTCAGGGCTGGGCCCTCTTCGGCGCCATGGCGGTTCTTTCGGTCGCCGGCGTTCTCATTGTTTATGGCGCCGAGGCGGCCGGCAATCCGAACTTCGCGGCCTTCGGCGTCGATCAGTCTCCGAGCATCATGCAGGCCGGCGGCAACATGGAGGGCAAGGAGGTCCGCTTCGGCATCGCTGATACCGCACTCTTCGCCACACTCACGACCGACGCGTCCTGCGGTGCTGTCAATGCGATGCACGACAGCTTCACCCCCATCGGCGGCATGATCCCGATGATCGACATCGCACTCGGCGAGGTCATCTGGGGCGGTGTCGGCTCCGGCCTCTACGGCATGCTGCTGTTCGCGATCGTGGCGATGTTCATCGCCGGGTTGATGGTCGGACGAACGCCCGAATATGTCGGCAAGAAGCTCGAATCGCGCGACGTCAAGATGACCATGCTGGCGCTGCTCATCCTGCCGTTCTCAAATCTCGGCTTCACCGCTTTGGCAACGGCCCTTCCCGCCGGTCTTGCTGGAATCTCCAACAACGGGCCGCACGGCTTCAGCGAGATCCTTTACGCCTTCATATCGATGACCGGCAACAACGGCAGCGCCTTTGCGGGCCTGAGCGGCAACACGATGTTCTACAACCTGACCGGCGGCTTCGCGATGCTGATCGGGCGCTTCGCCATGATCGTGCCAATGCTCGCCGTCGCGGGCTCGCTCGCGGAGAAAAAGCTCGTACCACCATCCTCCGGCACGTTCCCGACGGACAACGGATTGTTCGTGGCCCTTCTCGTCGGCGTCATCCTCATCGTGGGCGGCCTCGTGTTCTTCCCGGCATTGGCTCTCGGCCCCGTTGTCGAGCATGTGCTGATGCAGGCTGGAACCCTATTCTAAAGGCAAAAACATGGACACCTTGAGCAAGCCCATCGCCGGCGGCCAACGTAAACAAGCCAAGACCGCCCGCACCGACGTCAATCGCGATATCATCGTGACGGCGATCGGCGACGCCTTTCGCAAGCTCGATCCGCGGACGCTGGTCAAGAACCCGGTCATGTTCGCCGTCGAAGTCGTGGCGACGCTGACAACCGTACTTCTTGTGCGCGACTTGATCGTCGGCGGCGGCCACATCGCGTTCAGTGTCCAGATCATCTTCTGGCTGTGGTTCACGGTGGCATTCGCCAACTTCGCGGAAGCCGTTGCCGAAGGGCGCGGCAAGGCCCAGGCGGAGGCGCTCCGGCGCACGCGCACGGAAACGAAGGCGAAGAAGCTGCGCGCCCCGGCCACTCGCGACTACGAAGAGGTTTCGGCACTCAAATTGAAGCCGGGCGACCATGTCCTCGTCGAGGCCGGGGACATCATTCCCGGTGACGGCGATGTCGTGGACGGTGTCGCGTCCGTCGACGAATCGGCGATCACCGGCGAATCCGCACCCGTCATTCGCGAAAGTGGCGGCGATCGCTCCGCCGTCACGGGCGGCACGCGCGTGCTTTCGGACTGGGTCGTCGTGCAAATCACCGCGGCCCAGGGTGCGAGCTTCCTCGACCGCATGATCGCCCTCGTCGAGGGTGCGGTGCGGCAGAAAACGCCGAACGAGATCGCGCTCAATATCCTGCTCGCGGGCATGACCATCATCTTCATTTTCGTGGTGGTCACGATCCCGAGCTTCGCGAGCTATGCCGGGGGTGCTGTATCCGTCCTTGTCCTGGTCGCCCTCTTTGTCACCTTGATCCCGACGACCATCGGCGCGTTGCTCTCGGCGATCGGCATTGCGGGCATGGACCGGCTCGTGAAATTCAACGTGCTGGCCATGTCGGGCCGCTCCGTCGAGGCGGCGGGCGACGTGGACACACTCCTCCTCGACAAGACGGGCACCATCACGCTCGGCAACCGACAGGCCACGGAACTCATTGCGCTGCCGGGCGTGGACGAGGCCGAGCTGGCCGACGCCTCGCAACTCGCCTCTTTCAGCGACGAAACACCGGAAGGCCGCTCGATCGTGGTCCTGGTCAAGGAGAAGTACGGTCTGCGCGGCCGGGAGATGGCAACACTCCACGCTCAGTTCGTCAAATTCTCGGCCCAGACGCGCATGAGCGGGATCGACTTCGAGGGCTCCGCGATCCGCAAGGGCGCGGTCGACGCCGTGGTCCAATACGTCCGGCAGATCAACAGCAACCCCAACATGCCGGCGCCGGCGGAACTCACCCAAATCTCCGACCGGATCGCCCGTGCGGGCGGCACACCCCTCGCCGTCGCGAAGAACGGGAGGGTTCTCGGCGTCGTCCATCTCAAGGACATCGTCAAGGGCGGCATACGGGAGCGCTTCAACGAGCTCAGGCGCATGGGAATCCGCACGGTGATGATCACCGGCGATAATCCGCTGACCGCGGCGGCGATCGCGGCGGAGTCGGGTGTGGACGACTTCCTGGCCCAAGCGACCCCAGAGGACAAGTTGCGCCTGATCCGCGAGGAGCAGAGCAACGGCAAGCTCGTCGCGATGTGCGGCGACGGCACCAATGACGCGCCGGCCCTCGCGCAGGCCGACGTCGGTGTTGCGATGCAGACCGGCACGCAAGCCGCACGCGAAGCCGGCAACATGGTCGATCTCGACTCCGACCCGACCAAACTCATCGAGATCGTGATGATCGGCAAGCAGTTGCTGATCACGCGCGGCGCTCTCACCACGTTCTCGATCGCGAACGACGTGGCGAAATACTTCGCGATCATTCCGGCGATGTTCGCGGCGTTCTACCCGAGCCTCAACGTGCTGAACCTCATGCGCCTCTCGACCCCGCAGAGCGCCATTCTCTCCGCGATCATCTTCAACGCGCTTATCATCATCGCGCTCATCCCGCTTGCGCTCCGCGGCGTCAAGTATCGGCCGGAGAGTGCGTTCAGATTGTTGAGCCGCAATCTCATCATCTACGGAGTGGGCGGCGTCATCATCCCGTTCATCGGCATCAAGGCGATCGATATGGTCTTGAGCGCCATTGGCCTCCATTCCCTTGGCCTCGTTTAAGGAAAAGAGCCATGCTGAAGGAACTTCGCCCCGCCATCGTACTGCTCGTCCTGTTGACGGCCCTGACCGGCCTCGCCTATCCGCTTGCTATGACCGGCATCGCGCAAGCCGTGTTCCCCTGGCAGGCCAACGGCAGCTTGATCGAGAAGGACGGCAAGGTCGTCGGCTCGGCCCTGATCGGCCAGAGCTTCGCGTCGGACAAGTATTTCCACGGCCGGCCCTCGGCGATCAGCGCGCCCGATCCCAAGGATCCGACGAAGACGATTTCGACACCTTACGATGCTAGCAATTCGATGGGCTCCAACCTGGGTCCGACGAGCAAGGCGCTGGTTGATGGTGTAAAGGACGCGGCCACGGCACTCCATGCCGAGAACGACAAGCCGATCCCGGTCGATCTCGTCACCGCGTCGGGCAGCGGGCTCGACCCTGATATCACGCCGGCGGCAGCACAGTTCCAAATCCCGCGCGTGGCCAAGGCGCGCAATCTGCCCGAGGGAGATGTCGCGGCACTCGTGGCGCGCTTCACCAAAGCGCGCGATCTCGGCGTCTTCGGCGAGCCGCACGTGAATGTCCTCGAGCTGAACATGGCGCTCGACGCGCTTTCCAAGAGCAAGCCGTAGCGGACTCGCATGCCCCAGCCTCCGCGAAATGTCGGCAGGTGATATTAACTATCTGAAATAACACAAAAATCCCGACTGGCATTGCGGCGCAAAGCTTGCCATGATGGCGCGCTTCCGCGGGTTGCGTTGCGAGGTCATGCGGACATGACCCTCGGCGCGGCATGGGTTCAGCACCTCTGCCGAGACGAAGAGTCGATGTCGGTCGGCGCGCCGGGCGGAAGATCGTTGTTCGACCGACCGCTAAGAGGCGCTTGTGTTCTATTCCCGCTGGCAGACCATTCTTATCGTGGCGATTTGCGCTGTCGGCGTGCTTCTGGCGTTGCCGAACGTGTCGAGCCCAGGCTTGCTTCGCGTCCTTCCATTCGCGCGCCAAATCCATCTCGGCCTCGATCTCAAGGGCGGAAGCTATCTTCTTCTCAACGTCGATGTCGATGCGGCGGAGCGCGAACGGCTCGAGAGCGCTCTCGACAATATTCGACGGGCACTCCGCACGGGTGACATCCAATACACGGATCTCCGCGTCCAAGATGGTGAAATAAAGTTCAATGTGCGCGATACGGCGCGAATCGAGGATGCGCGGAAGCTGCTCCAACCCATGGCCGGAATCGGCGCCAACGCCGATTACGAAATTCAGACGACGGATGCGGGCGAAATTGCTCTGAAGCCGAGCGAGGCCGGCGTGAGAGACCGCGCGAACGACGCCATTCAGCGTGCGATTGAAATCATCCGCGTCCGCCTCGACGCGACGGGGGTCGCCGAACCCTCGATCTCGCGCCAGGGCAACGACCGGATCGCCGTGCAGCTCCCAGGCGTGAACGACCCGGAGCGTCTCAAGCGCCTCTTGGGCACGACCGCGAAGCTATCCTTCCACCTCGTCAGCACGACACCGCTTCCGGCGAACGGCATCGCACCCCCCGGCACGGAGATCCTGCCGGGCAGCGAAGGCTCGCAAGGACCCGGCCGCTATCTCGTTCAGCGAAATATCGAGGTTGACGGCTCGCACCTGCGCGATGCGCGCGCGGCCACCAATTCCCAAACCAGCGAATGGATCGTGAGCTTCGAATTCGATGCGCTCGGCGGGCGGCAGTTCGGCACGGTCACGCAACAAAACGTCGGCCGATACCTGGCGATTGTCCTCGACAACAAGGTGATCAGTGCGCCCGTGATCAGGGAGCCCATCCTCGGCGGCCGCGGCCAGATCAGCGGCCATTTCACCGCGGCGAGTGCGAACGATCTCGCGATCCTTCTGCGCGGCGGCGCTCTGCCCGCACCGCTCAAGATCATCGAGGAGCGCACCGTTGGGCCGAATTTGGGGGCGGATGCCATCCGCACCGGTATTTATGCCTGTGCGATCGGCGGGGCTTTGGTCGTCTTCTTCATGATCTTCTTCTATCGCCTGTTCGGCGTATTCGCATCGTTCGGGCTCATTGTGAACCTCTGCCTGCTCATGGGCGTGCTCTCGCTCCTCCAGGCGAGCCTCACGCTGCCGGGCATCGTCGGGATCCTGCTGACCGTCGGCATGTCCGTGGACGCGAACGTGCTCATCAACGAGCGCATCCGCGAAGAAGCCCGCAAGGGCCGGGGGCCTGTCGCCGCGATTCAGTCCGGCTTCACCAAGGCGATGTCCACGATCATCGATGCGAACGTCACGACGCTCCTGAAGATGTCGATCCTGTTCACGCTCGGGTCGGGGCCAGTCAAGGGGTTCGCGGTCACGATCAGCATCGGCATCCTTACCTCGATGTTCAGCGCGATCGTGCTCGTGCGCTTGATCATGTCCGTTTGGTTGCGTCGCGCGCGCCCCAAGGCGCTGCTAGCCTGAGGAGATAACACGTGTTCTTCGGACCCCGCCTCGTGCCCGACGAGACCAAAATCCGGTTCATGAACGGACGGATTGCCGGCCTGGTCGTCTCCGCCGTCCTCAGCGTTTCGTCGCTTATTTTGGCATTTTATCCCGGCCTCAATTTCGGCATCGATTTCCGCGGCGGAATCGCCGTCGAGGCCCACATGCCGAACCCCGTCGATTTCGCCCAGCTCCGCACCCAGCTCGAGCAGTTGAACCTAGGTCAAATAGATCTGCAGGAGTTCGGTTCGCCAAACGATGTCGAAATCAGGGTGCAACAACAGCCGGGTGGGGACGCAGCACAGCAGGAGGCCGTCAGTGCTGTGCGCAGTTTGCTGACGCGCCAGTTCCCGGGAACGACCATGCCTCGGGTCGAAGCCGTCGGGGCCACGGTGAGCGACGAGCTGTTCCGCGACGGCATGATCGCGCTGTCGGTCGCGATGCTTGCGATGCTCTTATATATCTGGTTCCGCTTCGAATGGCAGTTCGGCGTGGCCGCGACGGCCACGCTGGTGCTCGACGTCACGAAGATCGTCGGCTTCTACGGACTGACCCAGTTCCAGTTCAACGCGACGAGCATCGTCGCGATCCTGACGATCATGGGCTATTCCATCAACGACAAAGTCGTCGTGTACGACCGCGTGCGGGAAAATCTCAGGCTTTACAGGCGAATGCCGCTTCGCGAGCTGATCGACCTGAGCATCAATGAGACCTTGAGCCGCACCATCGCGACTTCGGGGACCGTGTTTCTCGCCATTCTTCCGCTTGCGATCATGAGTGCCGACACGCTTCGCGAGTTCGCCATCACACTTCTGGTCGGGATCGTCATCGGCACGTCGTCGTCGATCTTCATAGGCGCGCCGATCCTTCTGCTTTTGGGCGAGGGGCGGCTGCGGCGCCAGGCTCCAGTTGCACAGTCGGAGCAATCGGCAGGTGGGCAAGCGGATTAAGACGAACCGGCTCGAACGTCGACCGCACGAAACCGTGCCCAATCGGTTATACTTTGAAAGTTTCCACGGCCTTGGCCGCAACGTGCCTCCTTGGCAAGGACGCCGATGAGCCAGCCTGAACAGTCAGGGCGCGAGCAGCGCCCGTCGCCCGATGCACTCCTCGCGGTCGCGAAACGCGCGGGGCGCGGGAAGCTCAAGCTCTTCCTCGGTGCGGCCCCCGGCGTGGGCAAGACATACGAGATGCTGGTGACGGCGGCGGCGCGAAGGCAAGAGGGTGTCGACGTGGTCATCGGCGTCGTCGAGACCCACGGCCGCATCGAGACGGAACGGCTCATCCGCGGCCTCGAGGTCATTCCGCGCCGGCGCGTGGAATATCGCGGCCGGGTCCTCGAGGAGATGGATCTCGACGCGGTCCTTGCGCGCAAGCCCCAACTCGTCCTCGTCGACGAACTTGCGCATACGAATGCGCCCGGTGCTCGCCATCCCAAGCGCTACATGGACGTCGAAGAGCTGCTTGCGGCTGGATTCGACGTCTACACCACGCTCAACGTCCAGCACCTCGAAAGCCTGAACGACGTCGTTGCCCAAATCACCCGCATTCGGGTGCGCGAGACTTTGCCCGACAGCGTGCTCGACCAGGCCGACGAAATCGAGGTCGTGGACCTGACGCCCGAGGATTTGATCCAGCGTCTCCAGGAAGGCAAAATCTACGTCGCACACCAGGCCGAGCGCGCACTCAGGCATTATTTCTCTCCGGGCAATCTGACCGCCTTGCGCGAGCTTGCGTTGCGCCGTGCGGCCCAGCGCGTCGACGAGCAGATGCTGAGCTACATGCAGGAGCACGCCATCGCCGGTCCATGGGCCGCGGGCGAGCGCATCCTTGCCTGCGTGAGCGAAAACCCGAATTCGATGCAAGTGGTGCGGGAGGCCAAGCGCGTCGCCGATCATCTCAGGGCGAAATGGACGGTGCTCTACGTGGAAACCTCCCGGCATCACCGTCTGTCCGAGGTCGCGCGCGATCGGATTGCCGATACCTTGCGCTTGGCCGAGCGCCTTGGCGGGGAGGCGATCACGATTCCGGGTCAAGGGCTTGCGGAAGACGTCCTGACTTACGCCCGTGCAAACAACGTAACCCGCATCCTGGTCGCGAAGCCGAGCCGCTCGCGCCTGCAAAATTGGCTACGTGGCTCGATGGTCCACGATCTGATCCGGCGGGCGAGCAATATCAGCATCCAGGTTGTGACGTCTGAAGGTCCGCCGGTACCGCCCAAGACCGTGCAACCGCATGTGGCGCGGGAGCCTTTCAACGCGCTCCCGTATTTTGCCGCAATCGGTGCGGTCGCCGCCGCGATGCTGGTGGCGATGGGTGTCGACAGGTTCGTGTCGGTCCCGAACCTCTCGCTCGTATTCCTCGCGGCGATCCTCTATACGGCAGTGGCATATGGTCTTTGGCCGTCGCTCTTCGCGGTGCTGCTGAGCGTTCTCGCGTATAACTTCTTCTTCCTCCCGCCGATCTATACCTTCACCATTTCCGACCCGGCGAACGTGGTCGCACTTCTGTTCTTCGGCATTGTCGCAGCCCTCACGAGCAACCTGACCGCACGGACGCGCGAGCAGGTCGTGACGGCGCAGCGCCGTGCGAGGCAGGCGGAGGAGCTCTATGCCTTCAGCCGCAAGCTCGCCGCCACCGGCAATCTCGACGACCTGCTTTGGGCATTCTGCTATCAGGTCGCTTCGTTGCTGAAGGTGAGCGTCGTGGTCCTGCTGCCGGGCAAGAACGGGATCGCCGTGCGTGCCGGATATCCGCCCGAGGACGAGCTCGACGAAGCGGATCTTGCAGCCGCGAAATGGACCTGGGACCGGAATCAGGCCGCCGGTCGTGCCTCCGACACGCTGCCCGGTGCGAGGCGCCTTTTCCTGCCGATGCGCACGGGCCGTGGCATCATCGGCGTGCTTGGCATCGACAGGGATCGGCCTGGGCCTATTCTCTCGCCCGACGAGCGGCGGCTCTTGGACGCGCTCTCCGACCTCGTGGCGGTTGCCATCGAACGGGTGAAACTCGCCGAGGACGTCGAGACGACGCGCATCGCCGGCGAGGCGGAGCGGCTCAGGTCCACCCTGCTGACCTCGATCTCCCACGATCTC
>DATDHA010000070.1:0-7709 GCA_036521815.1 Alphaproteobacteria bacterium
GACGACGTCCTCGATGTGGAGCACGGTCATGCCGGAATCGTAGGAAAATTCCCAGATGAACTCGGCCGGTCCACGGATGCCGATCTGGATTGTGCGCTCGGGATCAAGTGCGCCATCGAGGACGGCAAGACGGAACGGCCCACCGTGATTGAATTTGGAGCCGTCATACTCCCCGCCCGTGTCGCAGTGCGCGTCGAAATGGACAAGCCCGACCGGCCGCTCCCGCCCGAGCGCCTTCAGGATCGGGAAGGTGACGGAATGATCGCCGCCGATTGAAAGCGGTATGACGCCCGCCGCCTGGATGCGCCGATAGAACTTCTCGATATCCTCGATGCAATTCTCGAGGCTGAAGCGCGAGCGCATGGGCACGTCGCCGATGTCGGCCACCCGGCACTCCGCGTGGGGCACAACCTTGAGCGCGTGATTATAGGGGCCGATGCGCTCGACCGTGCGCACCGCCCGTGGCCCAAGCCGCGCGCCCGAGCGATTGGTGACGCCAAGGTCCATCGGCACGCCGACCAGGGCCACGTCGAGCCCGCCGAAATCCGGCTGCTCCGGCGCCTCGGGCCGGTAAGGCGCATCGAGGAACGTCGAGACGTCCGCATAGGGCAGCCTGCGGCTTTCCTTGTTCTTGAAGACGAGCGAGACGACTTTCTGGAATTCGGGGTCGAACACGTCGCTGCCTTTGGCGTCAGCATATTTGGCGCGCAGGGCCGCAAGTTTCTCTTTCTCGAACACGGCAGGCTCCCAAAATGGTTGGGCACTTATGTCGCAACGATCCTGATTAGCCCATCTTTGGATGGGGCGGAAGAGCACATTCGAGAATGCGATTGCCGAGAGGCCGAAAACCCCGCTCTGGACCGAAGCGCCCGGTCGAGGCAGTATGACCCTCCTCATTCGTTCGAGCACGGAATTTCCGCATGTTGCCTCCCAGGGAACGCCTCAATATCTGTTTTGCTCATGTCGCCTATCGCCTTCAGGAGCGGTTCGAGGCGCGCAAGTCAGGGATCCGCAGCTTCGAGGTGCGCGCGCGGGACGAACTCGATGCGGGAATCGGCGACGCGGACGTTCTCGTCGTCTCGGGGATGTGGCGCAACGATTTGACCGAGCTCGCGCCCAAGCTCCGTTTCATTCAATCGATCAGTGCCGGCACCGATCAGTATTCGCGCGAAGTCCTCAAGGCGCGCGGCATTCGCCTTGCGAGCGCTCAAGGGGCGAACGCCAGTGCCGTCGCCGAGCATGCCATGTCGCTCATCCTCGCCCTCGCCCGCAGGCTTCCCGAGGCCCGGGACAATCAGGCCAAGCGTGTTTGGCGCGGGATGATCGGCGACCTCGACCGGCGGGAGGACGAGCTTGGCGGGAAAACGCTCTTGATCGTCGGCCTCGGCCGGATCGGCGGGCGCCTGGCACAACTCGCCAAGGCATTCGATATGCGCGTGCGCGGCATCCGCCGCGAACCTGCGGCGGGAAAAAACAACGCGGACTCCGTTCACGGCATCAGCGAATTGCACGCCCTGTTGCCCGAAGCGGATATCGTCGCCCTCACCTGCCCGCTGACGCCGGAGACCCAAGGCATCATCAACGCGAGCACGCTCGGGGTGATGAAGCGCTCGGCCTATCTGATCAACGTGGCGCGCGGGCGCTGCGTCGACGAGGCGGCACTGATCGAGGCGATCGAGGGTGCGAGGATCGCCGGTGCCGGGCTCGATTGCACCGATGAAGAACCGCTTGCGCCATCCTCCCCGCTTTGGGGTTTCGCGAACGTGCTGGTGACGCCGCACACCGCGGGCGAGACCCGCAAATACGAAGAAAACGTCCTCGATCTCCTCATGGAGAATCTCGGCAGGCTCTGGCGCGGCGAAACAACGCTCAAGAACCAGGTTGTGTAGCCGTCACTGGTCGCTGTTTTGCGGCGGCGTCCTTTTCGCCGGCGAGGCATTGGCCGGGGGAAGGTTGCCGGCCTTCCGTTCCTCGTCGATCAATTTCTGATAAAGTTCGTCGACGGTCTGGGCGTCCTTGCTCGTGACGTCGGGTTTGCCGAGCTCGCCAGCTCGCGGCTGGAGATCGTGTCCGCCAACGATCGGTTGAGCGCGATCCTGGCTCTCGGGCGGTGGCGTTGGCTGGTCCGTATCCTGTGCTGGAGCAGGCAACGGCGAGGCGGCGGCTGCCGCAAAAACCAGCAAGGCGGCGGCGGCGGCGGCGGCGATGTCCCAGCGTTGGTTTCCCCGCCGCGCACGCGTGCCAAGGAAAATGGATCGCATCATCTTGCACCTCCTTGACAGAGGCTTCCCCCGGATGCGGGCCTTCTTGCCGACGGAGCCCGCCCGCTCGCCTTTGGCCGCCTTGGCGCGTGGCCTGTGCCGGCCTTAGCCCAATCTTGCCATGACGCCGCCAAGCTGTCTCCCCTCTTAAATCTACTGCGAACGACCGCCCGACAAGGGCATTCGGCTGCCGTGAGTCTGGAATGGCGAGCTGTGACCCCGATCCAGTCGTGGCGACACGGGCGAGCGCCCGTTCGATTGATTGGGGGTGCCGCTTTCTTTATATCTGCGGCACAGCCACATATCTGCGGCACAGCCACGGGGAGTCGCCGATGCCTCTTTCAATCACAACATTTTATGCCGGGCTCAACGGCCTTATCCTTCTGATCCTTGCGTTCCGTGTCGGCCGCGCGCGCGCGCGCACCAAAATCCTCATTGGAACGGGCGGCGACGCCGAGTTGGAGCGCGCGATTCGCGCCCATGCCAACGCGGCCGAATATGTTCCGATCGTGCTGATCCTGATCGGCGCGCTGGAGCTGAGCGGCGCCAGCCATCTATTGCTCCACGGCCTCGGGATCGCACTCACTTTGGGCCGGGTTCTCCATGGCTGGGGCCTTTCCCATGCGTCCGGCCTCTCCCTCGGACGCCAGGCCGGTGCCATGCTTACCGGCATAGCACGCGCCGTCGCCTCGGTCGCCGCCATCGTTGCCGGCTTTGGTGTGATTTAGACCCATCACTCTCGAATCGACAACCCGAAAACCCGCTAAGGGCAGATGTAGCCCGTCCCGGACGGCGATTTGAAGCAGCCGACCGATTCGGGAATGACCTGCTTCGGCAACCAAAGGATCACGCGCGGAAAGAAGATCGTGAATGCGATCGTCGCGAAGAAGACCACGTAGATCGGCAAGGACGCCCGCAGGCCGTCGGAGAAGCGCACGCCGACGAATTTCGATGCCATCAGGAGTGCGAGGCCATAAGGTGGGGTTATGAGGCCGAAGGCGAGGGTCGCGATCAGCACCACGCCCATATGGACTGGATTGATGTCGGCCGAGTCCGTGAGCTGATTGACGATCGGCATGAAGATGATGATCGCGGGGATCGGCTCGATGAAGTCCCCCACGATCGTGAAAAGTGCGACCAGGAGGAACATGATCATGTGCGGATCGGTGCCCGCGACCGAGCCAATCCAACCCGATACCACGATCGGGCCGCGCAGATAGGCGAGCATCCAGCCGAACGCGGTTGCAGCGGCAATGGTTATGAGTGGCAAGGAATAGATCAAGCCCGCATGGGCGAAATCGATCGGCAGATTGGCGATGTGCCTGGGATTGAGCGACGGTATCGCCACGAGAAGAATCCAAGAGACTGCGACCACACCCGCTTCGGTCGGCGTGAACCAGCCCGTCACGATCCCGCCCAACAAGATGATCGGAATCATCAGGGGTAGCGACGCCTGGTATCCCGCCTTGACGAACTGCCTGATCGTCGCGCGCGGCCGGCGGAACCCTGTCGGTCCGAAAAAGTAGCAATAGATCATCAGACCGAAGCCGATCATGAGCCCTGGCACCACGCCACCCATGAAGAGGCCGGCGATGGACACGTTGCCGATCGCCCCATAGACGACCGCCATGATGCTCGGCGGAACGAGGGCGGCAATCGTCGAAGCCGCCGCGATCAAGGCCGCGACGAAGCTCGGGCTGTATCCCTCCTTGCTCATCGGGATCGCAAGCGTGCGGCTCAGTACCGCGACATCGGCCGACGACGATCCGGACATGCCCGAGAAAAACATGCTGAACACGGTAACGACCTGCGCGAGCCCGCCACGGATGTGTCCGACCATTGCCTGGGAAAGATTGGCGATGCGTATGACGACGTTTGCGGACGTCATGAGTTCGCCGACCAGGAGGAAGAACGGTACTGCGAGGAGTGCCTCGGAATCGACTCCGTTGAACATCTGCTGGATGATCGAGGTCAGCGTCACGGGCGTGAACAGCGTGCCGATGAGCACACCCGCCATCAGCGAAAAGGCGACCGGCACGCCCAAATAGCCGAAGACCAGGAACAAGACGGTCATCACGGCGAGGATGAAGGCGCTGCTCACGATCCGGCCCTCTCCCTATTCAGCGCCGCTCGGCCCGCCGAACTCGGCGACCGGATCGACCACGGCACCATCCTCCGGGCCCTCGAAGCCGTGCTGCCAGCCATTGACAAGCTGCTCGACCGTGAAGAGCACGATGAAGGCGCCCGAGATCGGAATGATCGCGTAGAGGCTCGCAATCGGCGTCATCGAAGGCATGCGAAAACTGGTGAAGCCGGTCAGGAAATTGAGATAGCCGAAATAGACCATGCAAAGCCCGACGCTGAGCACCACGACGCGATTGAAGGATTCGACGAAGAGGCGAGCCCGGCCGCTGAGGGATTCGGCGATGGCCGTAAGATAGAGATGGTCGTTCCGCCTCGTCGCGACGGCGGCACCGATGAAGATGCCGTAGACGAAGAACGTCGACGTGACCTCTTGGAGCCAGAGCCAGGGATGGCCGATCGTGCGCGTCACCACGTCGCATATCACCGAGGTCGAAAAGCCGACGATAGCGACGCCGCAAAGGGTCATCAGGATTTTCTCAAGGCCGTCGAACCGACGCCATTTCAGATGACGATGGCGTTGAAGCACAAGTCTATCCGCCATGTTCATGTGCGCGCACACCTTCTCGAGCGGCGAGATTGAATTCGACCGCAGATCGGCCCCAAAACGTCACGCCGGCATGCTTACTTCTCGGCGCGAACCATCTCCAGGATCTCGACCGCATGGGGCCCGAGTTCCTTCGCAAGCTCGTCCTGGATCGGTTGGGCGACTTTCTCGAAGCCCGATTTGTCCACGTCGGTCACGAACTTGACGCCCATCTTCTCGAGCTTGGCCTGGGATTCGTGTTCGAGTTCGAGGGCCTTGGCTGGCTGCTTCTGGCCGACCTCGTTCGCCGCCTGCTGCACCCAGCCCTTCTGCTCGTCGCTCAGGCTGCTCCAAACCTTGTCGCTGACCCAAAGCACGCTGTTGTTCGCCTCGTGCTGCGTCATGGACATGATGGGTGCAACCTCATAGTGCTTGTTCGAGAGGTAGACATTGACGCCGTTTTCCGCCATGTCCACCACGCCGGTCTGCAGCGACGTGTAAACTTGGCCGAAAGGCATATGGACGGTCTGAGCGCCATAGGCCGGGAACATCGTGTCCTCGGTCGCGGTCGCCTGGACGCGGATCTTGACCCCCTTGAGGTCGTCGATCTTGTGAATTTCCCTCTTGCCGTAGAGGTCGCGCAGGCCCAGCGTGAGCACGGTGAGCACGTGTGCGCCTTGCACGGTTTTATCGAACATCTTGCGCACGGCCGCCACGAATTTTGGATCCGCGATGGTGTTTTTAAGATGATCCTCGGAGCGGAAGATATAGTGGATGGAAAGAACGCCGGATTGAGGCGACACCGTCGCCGCGTTCGCGGTCGAGCTGATGATGAAGTCGATGTCGCCGCTCTTGACGAGCTGCAGCATCTGCGGCTCCTGGCCGAGCTGAGCACCTGGGAACTGGTCGACGAGCATGGTGCCTTTGCTCAGTTCCTTGAGCTTGTCGGCAAAGATGTCCGCGGCAATGCCGTAGCCTGTGGTGTGCGGCTGATCGTAGCCGAGGCGATAGTTCTTGACGTCCGCCGCCGACGCGGGGGTCGGCGATGCAAGAATCAGCGCTCCCAGAAGTGCCCCGCCGGCGATTATGCCCGCCTTTTTCGTGAGCATGTTTCCTCCCTGTCGTGCCTGTGTTGTTAAGAATCTAACGCATCGTCAATTCCTCAATACCTGAGTGCTCCAAGGAGCAAGGGCGCCGCAGATTATATGGATCGGTCCTCGTCAAGTACAGGGGGCCGGGAACGTGCTGTGGCGAATTTCATTTCCTGAGAAGGTATTTGTGCTCCCCGGAGAGCACGAGCTCGCCGCGCTGATTGTGGATCGTTGCCGACATGATGACGATCCCGGTCGTGCGCTGGGGAACGAGTGCCGAAATCGTCAGTGCGGGATAGAGCGTGTCGCCGGGATAGACCGGCTTCAGGAATTTGGCTGACTGCTCGACGAAGCCGATGAGCGAATCGCCGATCGCGTGGGGAAAGCTCCCCGCACCGGCCGCGGAGAACGCCAGCACCTGAAAACCGTGAGCCAGAAGCCCGGCATGGCCGTGGGCGCGGCAATATTCGGTGTCGTAGTGGATCGGATGATTGTCGCCCGAGAGAAGCTGAAAGGCGGCGAAATGCGCCTCGGTCACCGTGCGGCTCGGGCTGCGGAACGTCTCGCCGATTTCAAGATCGGCGAAGCTCCGCGCAACTGTCGTTCGGTGACGCGTCGGATCGAAGCTCTCGTTCACGATGTCCTCCGAAATTCCGCGACGGCGCACGGGTCAGCCATTGCGGTCCTCGTGACGCGCTGCGAAACGAAGGGCCGGCCATTTGGCATCGGGCACTTCTGCACTTTCAACACCTTCAATAAGACTTGGGAAGGTCAAGTACGCGCTCGGCAATGAAGTTGAGGATGAGGTGGGGGCTGACGGGTGCGATGCGCGGGATCAGGCTTTCGCGCAGGTAGCGCTCGACATGATATTCCTTCGCATAGCCCATGCCACCGAGGGTCATGACCGCGGTCTGACACGCATCGAAGCACGCCTCGGCGGCGAGATATTTCGCCGAATTGGCTTCAGCACCGCAGTCCTTGCCCCGGTCATAGAGCAGGGCCGCGTGAAACACCATCAGATGTGCCGCCTCGAGCGCCATCCACGCCTTGGCAAGGGGATGGGCGATGCCCTGGTTCTTCCCGATCGGCCGCCCGAAAACGACGCGCTCCTTGGCATAGCGTGCCGCGCGTCGCACGGCCACGCGTCCGATGCCGACCGCTTCGGCCGCCACGAGGATGCGCTCGGGGTTCATGCCGTGGAGGATCGAACGGAAGCCATCGCCTTCGGTTCCGATAAGGTCGTCCACCGGCACGCGCATCTCGTCGAAGAAGATCATGTTCGAATCGACGGCGTGCCGGCCCATCTTCGGAATCTCCCGCACCTCGGCGCGGCCGCGGTCGAGTTCGGTGTAGAAGAGCGAAAGGCCGTCGGTCTTGCGTTTGACCTCCTCGAGCGGCGTCGTGCGCGCGAGCAGGAGGATCTTGTTGGCGACCTGCGCGGTCGAGGTCCAGATTTTCGTGCCGGACACGACGTATTGATTGCCACGCCGCACGGCGCGCGTCTTGAGCTGCGTGGTGTTGAGGCCGGCATCGGGTTCGGTCACCGCGAAGCAGGCCTTGTCCTCGCCGCGAATGAGGGGTGGGAGCATGCGAAGCTTCTGCGCGTCGGTGCCGAACACGACGACGGGCTGCAGGCCGAAGATGTTCATATGGATGGCCGAGGCGCCGGACATCGCCGCACCCGACTCC
>DATDHA010000071.1:0-5462 GCA_036521815.1 Alphaproteobacteria bacterium
GCTGCGATCATCGTCGCGAGCGGGATCTACACCGCCCATCGCGAGCACGTGGTCTCGCGCGGGCGTTGAATTTTTGCCACCGGCTCCAAATGGCGAGGCTCGTCGCCCCGTGCTATGATCGCCCCTCGGCCCGCATCACCAGGAGCAACGCATGCGATCCCTCACGTCCCCCATCCTGTTTGCACTCGGAATCGCCGCGGCACTCGCGGGCTGCAGCCCGACCTCGATCGTCCTGCGCCAGCCGGCCACCGGGCAGGTCGCGGAGTGCGTCTCCATCTGGCCCCAGGCCCTGAATGTTTTTGGCGATGTCCCGTCCTGCGCCGAGACTTTTCTCCAGCAGCGCTACGTCCAGCAGACCCCGTAATCGGCCGGTGCTTGTGACGCGTTGGGCATGCCTGGGGAGGGTCGTGGCGTGACGCGCTGCGCATCGCACTGACATGAGCCCGCGTAAAATTCGCCGGGACGGAAAATCGGCCAGCACTTCGAACAAGGGACGAGGCGGCTTTGCTTCGCACGAAATCGAGCTTGCGTTGCGAGCCGCCGCGAGGGCGCGCCACGAAGGCCGCCTTGCGGAGGCGAAGCGCATTTGCGAGGGCGTCCTTGCGAAGGCGCCCGACAATGTCACCGCGCTTCATCTTTACGGCGTGCTCGCGTTCCAGGCGGGCAACCTCGATGCGGCGCTCGCCATCATGGGTCGAGCGATTTCGCACGCGCGCGCGAGTGCCCTCCTCCACAACGACCTCGGCAGGATGCTCGCGTCGAGCGGCAGGACGGCCGAAGCTATCGCGGCCTACCGCCGCGCACTTGAGCTCGATCCAAATCAGCCCGCGATCCGCCACGAATTAGCACTTCGCCACGCGGCGGCCGGCGAGATCGGGAACGCGATCGAAGAATTCTGCAAGGCGTTCGAGCTTGCACCGGACGACGCATTCCTGCGCCAGAACTTCGCGGTCTCCATGCGTGGCGTAACGCCGGCTTCGATTCCGGCCAATCTCGAAGCTGTCCTCCTCCGTTGCTTCGGGCATGACGATATCGAGCATCAGACCCTTGCGCACGCCGCGATCGCAATCTTGAAACGGCGCGGGATTTTTCCGGCAATCCGCAAAGCAGCCACAAACCGCGATGGCGTGCGGGCCGAAGTCGCCGCACACGACCCATCCGTCGACGCCTTCACGGGCGATCCACTCCTCGATGCCTTGCTGCGGAAAGCGCTCGTCGTCGACCTCGAGCTCGAGGCTGTGCTCGCGTGGCTGCGGCGGCGCATTCTCATGGATTTGCCAGCGGATTCGCGAGTGGGGTCGCCGGTCGCGTTTTCCCGGACCCCGGCGGCACAGCACTTCGTCGCGTCCCTGGGGCTCCAATGCTTTCACAACGCCTTCGTCTACGCCGTGACGGCGGCGGAGAATATCGCCGTTGAGGCGCTCGCCTCGGCACTTGCCGGCCGGATCGCCGCGGGTGCGGCACCTGCGGCGTGCGAAAGCGAACTGCTCACACTCGCACTCTATCGTCCGATCCACAGGCTCCCGTTCGCGGATCGCATCGCCGAGGCACCGTCCCATAGCTGGAGCGAGCCTGCGGCCGCACTCCTTGCCCGGACCCTGTTCGAGCCGCGCGAGGAAGCAGCACTACGCGCGAAAATTCGCTCGCTCGGCGAGATCGGCGACGCGATGTCGCGCGCGGTTCAATCCCAATACGAGGAGGACCCCTTTCCGCCCTGGCTCACCATTGCCGAGTCCGAACGCATTAGCCTCGGCGCACATCTTCGCGAAATCCTGCCGGGCTTCGATCCGCCCAGGGCACTCGACCGGCCGGTCGATGTGCTCATCGCCGGATGCGGGACGGGCAAGCATCCGCTCGAGATATCGCGCATGCGCGACACCCGGGAAATCGCAGCCGTCGATCTGAGCCGGACGAGCCTTGCTTACGCGGCCCGCATGGCGCGGAAGCTCGGGATTGACCGCGTGCGCTTCATCCAAGGCGACATCCTGGAGATCGGCAAGCTCGATCGGCGCTACGATCTCATCGAGTGCGTCGGCGTGTTGCACCATATGGCGTGCCCGCTCGCCGGGTGGCGCGCACTCCTCGAAGGGCTGCGCCCGGAAGGTGTCATGCGGATCGGGCTCTACAGCGAGCGTGCGCGAAGTTCGGTCGTCAATGCGCGCCGGCGCGTCCAAGAACTTGGGCTGTCCGCAACCCCCGACGACATCCGCACCTTGCGCACGCGCATCGTCGCGGGCGAGGAGCCGGGGCTCGAGGGCACGCGGATGTTCTCCGATTTCTATAATTTGAGCGCATGCCGGGATCTCATGTTCCATGCGTGCGAGCACCGCTACACCCCACTTGGAATAGCAGAGGCCCTTGCCGAGCTGGGCCTCGAATTCCTCGGCTTCGAGCTTTCTCCCGCCTTGGCGCGGACCTACCGGGAGCGCTTTCCGGGCGATCCGGGGATGACCGACCTCGCGCACTGGGACCGGCTCGAGGCAGCACTTCCGAACAGCTTCATCGGGATGTTCGTCTTCTGGTGCCGCAGGGTGCCGAAGCCGCCGAGCTCCACCACCACCTTGAGCAAATGAGGCGGAGATCCGTCGCTACCTAAATATCGCCAGGCTTAGAACCCAAAAGATCGCTGAGCCGGTGGCGGTGGCTCGACATGGACGCCCTCGAGCTCGAGCATGCGGACCTTAACCGCCGAGCCGCCCGGCGCTGAAAAACCACCAATCTTGCCGCCGGCCGCCAAAACCCTGTGGCAGGGGATGATGAGCGCCACTGGATTCTTGGCCATGGCCTGACCAACATCGCGCGCGGCTTCTGGCCCGGCGCCGAGTTCCTTCGCGAGAGCACCGTAGGTGGTCGTGTGCCCCCAGCCGACCCGACGCGCCGCCGCATAGATTTTCTCGAAGAACGCGTCCTGCTCGCCGAGGTCGAGCTTGAGGCCGGAAAAATCCGTTTCCTCACCTTCGAAATAGCGATTCACGGCCGCAACTGCCTCGGCGACCTCCGGCGTGGGAGCACCAGGTTCGGCACCAGGCACCCGGTGCCGCAGAATTCGTTCAGCCGCTTCGACGCTTCTTGTCGGCAACTGGAAGCGCGTGATGCCCACGTTGTTCCATGCGATGCCGCAGAAGCCGCCTGCGGTTTCGAAGACGAAATAATGCTGCGCTGTCCGGCCCATCACATGACCCTCGCGTTTCGGTCCATCATGAAAATCGTCGGGTCAAGGCGGGAATTCAACCCGATTCCTGCGTCAGATTTGGCTGCTGAAGCTCCGGACGCAGCTCGCATCATTTGCCGCGGACGCGCGGGCGCAGGATGACCGGCCAAGGATCGGGCATGTCGCCGACTTTGACTTCGATCAAAGTCCCACCCCGCCGCTTGAGCGCGGCATTGAGCTCGCGCTGCAGGCCCTCCGGCCCGGAGGTGCGCACCCCGGCGATGCCGTAGCTCTCGGCCATGCGCGCGAAATCGGGATTGTGGAGCTCGACCGCGATCAGGCGGTTGCCGTAATCCTCTTTCTGGATGCGCCGCACGTTTCCGAATGCGCCGTCGACAAAGACGATCGTCACGATATCGATGCCGTGCAGTACCGCACTCGCTAGCTCCTGGGCATTGTAGAGAAAGCCGCCATCGCCTGAAATTGAAACCGCGGGCGTGTCGGGGCGCGCGATCTTGGCGCCAAGTGCGGTCGGAAAGCCGTAGCCGAGCGTGCCCTGGTAGCCGCTCTGGATGAACGTGCGCGGGCGGTAGGTCGGGTAGGCCAGGCGCGCCACATAGCCGACCTGGGTCAATTCATCGACGAAGATGCCGTCGTCGGGCAGTTCGCGGCGCATCGCCATGAGGTACTCGCATTGCGGCGACAACCTGCCGATCTCCTGAAGTGACTTTTTCTTGAGTGCGGCAAGCTCGCCTTCGCGCGACGGCCGCTTGCGATTGCGCTTGAGAAGTGCATCGTGCAGTGCCGTGAGTGCCGCGCGCGCGTCCGCGACGATACCGATGCTCGGGGTGCGGATTCGCGCGATTTCCGTCGGGTCGATATCGATCCGGATCAATTCGAGGGCCTCGTCGACGCCCCACTGCAAGAGGGGATAGGCCATGCGCGTGCCGACGCCGAGGGCCACGTCCGCCTTTGCCCAAAGCTCATGCCCGGCGAAGGCGTTCTGCGAAAGATAGTGCCGGTCGCTCACGATTCCCTTGCCGCTATAAGTGGCGAAGACCGGGGCTTCGATCAGCTCGGCCACCGCAAGTAGCGCTTCGCCCGCCGCCGCGGCACCCGAGCCCACCATGATCAGGGGGCTCTTGGCATTGCCGAGGCGTTCGGCCGCCTTCTCGATGAGATCGGGATCGGGTGCATTCGGTGCAGGTGCCGCGAAACCTTCCGGCAGGATCACCTCGGCCTCGAGGGCCATGGCGTCGGGCGGCATCTCGAGGCCGACCGGGCGAGGCCGCCCGGTTCGCATATGGCGGAACGCTTCGTTGACGGCGCCGCCGGCCTCGGTCGGGTGATCGATGCGGGCCGCCCATTTGGTCAATCCCCGCAGGATCGCAAGCTGATCCGGTATTTCATGGAGCTGGCCGAAGCCGCGCCCGATCATATGGGATGCGATCTGCCCCGAGATGCAAAGCACGGGCGCATTGGTCGCATACGCGGTTGCGAGTGCGGCGGTCGTATTGAGAAAGCCGGGTCCGGGAACGACGGCATAGGCGCCGCACTTGCCGCTTGCGCGCGCGTAGCCGAAGGCCATATAGGCGGCCGCCTGTTCATGACGTGTATGGATGACGCGGACGGCCGCTTTCCCGCCCGCATGGGCCGCGTCGTAGAGGGCGGCGAAAAGTGCGTCGTTCTGGACGCCGGGAAGTGCGAAGATCGTATCGACCCCGTTGCGGCGTAGCATTTCGACAAGTGCTGAGCCGCCCGTCATCCGCGTCATGGCGCACCCCCAGATTGGCCGGCCTCTTACGAGGCGTTGGGAACGTCGGGCATCGAGCGTAGCCAAATAGGCCCGCATGCCGCAAACCCTTTACATTCACCGGGTTTTCGCCCTCCCGGCGTAAAAGAATGGACTAGATCCGTCATGAAGCAGGCTGGAATAGTTACAATTCCGGTTTAAGTGTTCCTGGCATATATTGGGCCGCCGGCCGGAACCGTTGCATTTCCGAGGAAAACGATAGAATGCGAGCGAGGAAGCTTGTCATATTCGGGGTGATGGCCGCCGCCGTGGCCGCCGGCGGCTACTACTATTATTTCGTCTATTCGCCCGCTAAATTGGCGGCGAACAGCGCTCAGTCCTTAGCCCGCGTCGTCCCCCCGGCCCCGGTCATGGTTGCACAGGTATCGCAAGAAGTGGTGCCCGTCCAATTCGGCACGGTCGGAAGTGTCCAGCAATACACGACCGTCTCCGTCAAATCGCTGGTCGATGGCCAGATTTTCAAGGCCGGGTTCGAGGAGGGCCAATACGTTCATAAAG
>DATDHA010000072.1:0-15498 GCA_036521815.1 Alphaproteobacteria bacterium
CGACGTCGAGCGCCCGACGGACAGGAGCTATGAGGCGAGCGAGGAAATCACGCTGCACAACGCCAAGAACAAGCCTGTCACCGTCAGCGTCTTCGAGAACCTGCCCGGCGAATGGCGCATTCTCGAGGAGAGCGAAAGCCACGAGAAGGCGAGCTCTTCCGCAGCACTCTGGCGCGTCGAAGTGCCGGCCAACGGCGAGCACAAGCTGACCTTCCACGTCGAGAGCCGATTTTGAGGTGGAAATCCGCTTGCTATGCTATGCTGTGCTGCCTGACAATCGGCGGGACGTGCGATGAGCCGAGGTGCCGTGTTCGACGACAAGGCCGCCAGGAAGCTCGAGGCGGTTTATCGAACGCCCGACGTTGTGGAGCAACGCGCGGCAGTTCTTGAAGCGCTCGATCTCAAACCGGGCGAGCGCGTCCTCGATATCGGCTGCGGACCGGGATTCCTCGTCGCGGACATGGCGGACGTCGTCGGTGCTGCCGGCCGCGTCGAAGCCATCGACAGCAGCGCCAATATGGTCGCCATGACTTGCACGCGCTCCCTTCGAACACCCTGGGTGGGTGTCGAGGAAGCCGACGCCACGGAATTGCCCTACCCCGATGGGAGCTTCGATGCGGCAGCCGCGGTGCAGGTTTATCTCTACGTCCGGGATCTCCCGCAGGCACTTGCCGAGCTCTGCCGCGTGCTCAAGCCCGGCGGACGCGCCCTCGTCCTCGATACCGATTGGGCCAGCGTGGTATGGCATTCGACCGACCGAGCGCGCATGCGCCGCGTCCTCGCGGCATGGGAGGAGCATTTCATCGACGCTCATCTCGCGAGCCGCCTGGCGCCGGCGCTACGGCACGCAGGATTTCAACTGGTGCGCCAGAGGGCCCTTGCGCTCTTCAACCCGGCTTACGACCGTGAAACCTACAGCGCGGGCATGATTCCCGTGATCCGGTCCTTCGTGGAAGGCCGCCACGGCATCTCACGGGAGGAGGCGGGCGCATGGGCGGACGAGCTCCGCGAACGCGGGGCCGATGGCAGCTACTTCTTCAGCCTCAATCGCTACTTCTTCCTGGCGGCAAAACCGTAATAATGCACGGCCGAAAGAACAAAAGGCCCCGGACGAGGCCTTTTTCGCGTTCATCCCAGGACGGGCCGACGATCAGGACGTGGCACTGGCCGACGGGGCGGCGACGCTGAAGCTCTCGCCGCAGCCGCACCGGCTCGTCTCGTTCGGATTCTTGAAGACGAAGCCCGATTGCAGCTTGTCCTCGACATAGTCCATCTGCGTGCCGAGCAGAAACATGACCGAGGTGGGGTCGATGAAGATCTTCACCCCACGCGTTTCGATCACGTCCTCGAAGCGCTTGGGTGCGTCGGCATATTCGATGAAATAGCTGAGGCCCGAACAGCCGCGCGTGCGCACGCCGATCCGCAAGCCCTGTGCCGGCTTGCCGGCCTTGGCCATCAGCGCCTTCGCGCGCTCGGCGGCCGCCTCGCTCAGCGTGATCATAGGTGCCGTCATAGCTCTCCTCGAACCCAAAGTAATTCTAACGCCAACAGATATAAGACTTTCTTACGGAATGTCCAAGACCATGCGGGCATCGTCCGACATCCGGTCCGGGGTCCAAGGCGGGTCCCAGACCAGCGTCACCACCACTTCACCCACCCCCGGCACGGCCGCGACGGCGTCGGCGACCAGCCCCGGCATGGCGCCGGCGACCGGGCAGGCGGGTGCTGTCAGGGTCATATCGATCGCGACGTTGCCGTTCTCCGCGATGTCAAGGCGATAGACCAGGCCAAGATCGTAGATATTGACCGGAATCTCGGGGTCGTGGACGGTGCGCAGCGCATCGGCCACGGCATCCCAGGAGGCGACCGTTGTACCGGGGACAAGCGGCTTGCCGGCGCGGAAAGTAGCGCCGTCGCGCGACGCGGCACCCGGCATGAAATCCCGGAAGGTCAGACCATCGTCGAAATTGGGCTGATGTGCCGTCACCGCTGCCTCGCTCTACTCGGTCGAAACTTCGCGCTTGCCGGCGATCGCGGCGTTCATCGTGTGCCAAGCGAGGGTCGCGCACTTGACTCGCATCGGGAACTGGCGAACGCCCGAAAGAACGCGCAGCCTGTCGGCTTCCTCCTCGAACTCGGGCGGAATGGCCGCATCGTCGCCCTCGGTGCAAATATGATGGAAGGCGTCGAAGATCGCCTTTGCATCCGCCTCGGTCTTGCCCATCAGGATCTCGGTCATCATCGAGGCCGACGCCGTCGAGATGGCGCAGCCTTTGCCCTCGAACGCAACGTCGCGGATGACGTGCCGGTCGTCGAGCTTGAGATAGACCGTGAGCATGTCCCCGCATAGGGGATTATGTCCGTGGGCCTGGCAATTCGCGTCTGCCGGATGACGAAAGTTCCGAGGATGCTTGCCGTGGTCCAGGATGACCTCCTGATAGAGATCGCGAAGGTCGTCGGCCATACTCATCCGAAAATCTCCCGCACCGACTTGACCGCGTCGACCAGCACATCGACCTCGGCCAACGTGTTGTAAAGCCCGAATGACGCCCGCGCCGTTGCCGGAACGCCAAGGCGCTCCATGAGCGGCTGCGCGCAGTGATGCCCCGTTCGCACCGCCACCCCGGCCCGGTCGACGATCGTGCCGATATCGTGTGCGTGGGCCGCCTCAAGGGTGAATGCAATGATCGCCGCCTTTTCGGGGGCGGTACCGTAAATCCTGAGGCCCGGAATCGCCGAAAGACGGCGCGTCGCGTCGTCGAGCAGCATCGCCTCGTGTGCTGCGATCGCATCATGGCCGAGCGAAGCGACATAATCGACCGCGGCCCCGAGACCGATCGCCTCGACGATGGCAGGCGTTCCGGCCTCAAAGCGTTCGGGCGGGTCCTTGAAAGTCGTGCCCGCAAAACTCACCGAGCGGATCATGTCCCCGCCACCCTGATAGGGCGGCATCTTCGCGAGCATGTCGTATTTGCCGTAGAGCACACCGATGCCGCTCGGCCCGTAGAGCTTGTGGCCGGTGAAAACGTAGAAATCGGCATTGAGCGCCTTCACGTCGACCTTGCGATGGACGACGGCTTGCGAGCCGTCGAGCAATACGGGTACGCCGCGCGCGTGGGCGAGGCGCACGATTTCCTCGGCCGGTGTCACCGTTCCGAGCACATTGGAGCAATGGGTCAAGGCCACGAGCTTGGTCCTCGGGCCGAGGAGCGACGCATAGACATCCATGCGCAGGATTCCGGCGTCGTCCACCGGAACCACGCGCAGGCGAATGCCTCGCTCGGTCTCGAGGAGCTGCCACGGCACGATGTTGGCGTGATGCTCCATTTCGGAGACGATGACCTCGTCGCCCCGCTCGAAGAACGCCCGGCCATAGCTCGCGGCGACGAGGTTGATCGCCTCGGTCGCATTCCGCGTGAAGACGATTTCCCGCACCTCGGCGCCGATGAAGCGGGCGACCTTGTCGCGCGCGGCTTCGTAGCGGTCGGTCGCGCGCTGGGAGAGGAAATGAACGCCGCGATGAACGTTCGCGTAATCGCTTTCCATCACGTCCCGCATCGTGTCGATCACCTGGCGCGGCTTTTGCGCCGAAGCGCCATTGTCGAGATAGACGAGCGGCTTGCCGAAAACCCGCCGGGCGAGGATCGGAAAATCGCGCCGCACACGCTCAAGGTCATAGGGAGGCGCGTTGGTCTTCTGGCCCATCTTCACGGCTGCGTTGCTCGTACTCGTCATGACCTCACGCTCCCCCTTTCGGGCCAATCCAGCCGGCAACGACATCGCGGAACGCTTCCCGCACCGGCTCGCACGCGACCTGATCGACCACATCGTCGAGGAACGCCTCGACCAGCATCTGCCGCGCATCGGGTTCGGGGATTCCGCGGCTTCGAAGATAAAAGAGTGCCTCCTCCTCGATCTCAGCGACCGCAGCACCATGGCTGCATTTGACATCGTCCGCGTAGATTTCGAGCTGCGGCTTCGTGTCGATCTCGGCACCCGGAGAAAGAAGCAGCGTGCGGCTCGTCTGTTGACCGTCGGCCTTTTGCGCATCCGGCCGCACGACGATGCGGCCTTGGAAAACGCCGCGCGCCTGGTCGTCGAGCACGCCTTTGTAGATTTCACGGCTCGTCGTGTTTGGTGCCGCGTGATCGATCACCGTCGTATTGTCGATCAATTGCCGGCCACGCGCCATGAAGGCGCCGTCCAGTCGACATCTGGCGCCGGGGCCGTCGAGGACGACGGTAATCTCGTCCCGTGCGAGGCGGCCGCCATTGGCAAGGACGAAGCTCTCGTAAGTTGTGTCGCGGGCAAGCCGCACTTGGCGGTTGGCGATGTGGAACGCCTGGGCACCCTCGCTCTCGAGCTTGTAGTGCCGGAGCGTCGCACCCGACTCGAGCGCAATATGCGTAACACCGTTGGCGAAATAGGCGCCATCCCCGATGCCGGCGTGATGCTCGACGATCGTCGCCTGGCTCCCGGCCTCGGCGAAGATCAAGTTGCGCGGGTGATAGCTCACGGGTTCGCCCGCGCTCGACGCCAAATAAAGGAGCTCGATTGGCCGATCGATCGAAACATCAGCACCTATCCGCAGCACCACGCCGTCCGCCATGAGCGCGGCGTTAAGTGCTGCAAATGGCATATCCGGCATGGCGCCGAAGGTGCCGAGCCTGCCCTCGAGAAGTGCCGGCTCGCTCTTGAATGCCGCGGCGAGACTGGTAATCGTGACACCCGAAGGAAGTTTGCCGAGTTCCGAGAGATCCGGGCGTGGCCGGCCATTGACGACGACAAGACGCAGGCTATCGGCCTTCGCGGACAGAAGCCGCGGCAGTTTCGCGGCGGTGACGCCGTTCTCGGCCGCTACGGCCGCGACGAACGGCAAACGCGCGAGCGCATTGAGGTTCGTATATTTCCACGCCTCGGTCTTTGGCGTGGGCAGGCCCTTGGCCACGAAACCCGCAAGTGCCCGCTCGCGCAGATCGGCGAGCCAACCAAGCTCGGCACCCGGCAAGCCCGCCTTCACGGCATCGTATTGCCTGGCAAAGCGTTCGACGATCGGGGATGGCGCGCTCATCGCTCCTGCCTTGTCTTATGCAGCCGCGACGAATTCGGCATAGCCCTTCGCCTCGAGTTCGAGCGCCAACTCCTTGCCGCCCGAACGCACGATCCGCCCGTTCGCGAGAATGTGCACTCGATCGGGCACGATATAGGACAGCAGGCGTTGATAGTGCGTGATCACGAGCATGCTCCGCTCGGGCGAGCGAAGGGCATTGACGCCGTCCGCGACGAGCCGGAGCGCGTCGATGTCGAGCCCGCTGTCGGTCTCGTCGAGGATCGCGAGGACCGGCTCGAGCACCGCCATTTGCAGGATTTCATTGCGCTTCTTCTCGCCACCGGAGAAACCGACATTGACCGCGCGCTTGAGCATCTCGTCCGTGATGCCGAGTGCCTTCGTCTTCTGCCGCACGAACTTGACGAATTGCATCGCGTCGAGCTCCGGCAGGCCGCGATAATTGCGGATCGCGTTGAGTGCCGTCTTGAGGAAATTCGTCCCGGAAACGCCGGGAATCTCGACGGGGTACTGAAAGGCGAGGAAAACGCCCTCGCCCGCGCGCTCCTCCGGCGTCATCGCGAGAAGGTCGCGACCCTTGAAGGCGACGCTTCCCGCCGTCACCTCATAGCCTTCGCGACCGGAGAGGACATAGGAAAGGGTACTCTTCCCGGAGCCGTTCGGACCCATGACGGCGTGGACCTCGCCCGCTTCGATGGCGAGGTCGATACCCTTGAGGATGTGCTTGCCGTCGGCCGAGGCATGAAGATTCTTGATTTCCAGCATTATATCCACTCTCATCTCTTATCCCCGCCTCAGCCCACGCTTCCTTCGAGGCTGATGCCGACCAGTTTCTGCGCCTCGACCGCGAATTCCATCGGCAGCTCCTGCAGCACCTCGCGGCAGAAGCCGTTGACGATCAGGGCAACCGCATCCTCCGCGGAAATCCCGCGCTGGCGGCAATAAAAAAGTTGATCGTCGCCGATTTTCGACGTGGTCGCTTCGTGCTCAACCTTGGCTGAGCGATTCCTGCTCTCGATGTAGGGCACGGTGTGAGCGCCGCACTTGTCGCCGATCAGGAGCGAGTCGCATTGGGTATGGTTGCGGGCACCCTGGGCAGCGGTACCGATGCGCACGAGGCCGCGATAGGTCTGCTGGCCGTGGCCGCAGGAAATGCCCTTCGAGACGATCCGCGAGCGCGTGTTCTTGCCGAGGTGGAGCATCTTCGTGCCCGTGTCGGCCTGCTGACGATTGTTCGTGATCGCGACCGAATAGAACTCCCCCTGCGAGTTGTCGCCTTGGAGAATGCAGCTCGGATATTTCCACGTAATCGCCGACCCGGTCTCGACCTGCGTCCACGAGATCTTGGCATTGCGCCCGCGGCACGCACCTCGCTTGGTTACGAAGTTGTAGATACCGCCCTTGCCATTCTCATCGCCCGGATACCAATTCTGCACGGTCGAGTACTTGATCGCGGCGTCATCCAGGGCGACGAGCTCGACGACGGCTGCGTGGAGCTGGTTCTCGTCGCGCATCGGGGCCGTGCAGCCTTCGAGATAGCTCACGTAGGAACCGGCCTCCGCGACGATCAGCGTGCGCTCGAATTGTCCTGTCTTTGCCGCGTTGATGCGGAAATAAGTCGAGAGCTCCATCGGGCAGCGAACGCCCTTCGGCACGTAGACGAATGAGCCGTCGGTGAAGACCGCCGAATTGAGCGTCGCAAAAAAGTTGTCGGAGTAGGGCACCACCGAGCCAAGATACTCGCGCACCAGCTCGGGGTGCTGGCGCACCGCCTCGGAAATTGGGCAGAAGATGATGCCCTGCTCTTCGAGCTTGCCCTTGAAGGTGGTCGCAACGGATACGCTGTCGAACACCGCATCGACCGCCACGCCGGCAAGCATCTCCTGCTCGCGCAGCGGAATGCCGAGCTTCTCGTATGTCTTCAAGAGGGCGGGATCGACCTCGCTCAGGCTTTTCGGGCCGTCGCCCTTGGCCTTGGGTGCCGAGTAATAGTAAGCGTCCTGGTAGTCGATCGCCGGGTACTTCACGAGCGCCCAGGTCGGCTCCTCCATCGTAAGCCAATGGCGGTAGGCCTTGAGGCGCCAATCGAGGAGCCACGCCGGCTCTTCCTTCTTGGCCGAGATGAAACGGATCGTCTCCTCGCTCAGCCCTTTGGGTGCCCGGTCCTCTTCGATTTCCGTGACGAAGCCGTACTGGTACTTGCGCTCCGTGACGGCGCGAAGTTGTTCGATCGTCTCCGACGCACTCGACATCAATTCGCTCCCATCAGCTCTCGCCCAGCGAGTGCCGCATATGGCGCCACTGGCGCTGCCAGCTCGGCCAGCGTCAATTTCTCCAACGCGTGCCGGATGGCGCCGTTCACCTTTTCCCAATGCCCGCGCATCGGACATAGTTGTTCCACATCGCAATGCCCGCCCGAGCCCTCGACGCAGGCCGTGAGCGCTATCGGCCCTTCGAGCGCGGTGATGATTTGAGCGGCGGTGATCGCATCGGGCGACCGGCTCAGGGCGTAGCCACCCGCAGCCCCGCGGTGGGACACGATGATGCCGTCGACCGTGAGCGTTTTCAGGATCTTCGCGACTGTCGGGAGGGGCACACCGGTCTCGTGCGCAAGCTGCGTGGCCGTGCGCACGCGTGCCTGGTCGCTGCTCAATTGCGAGAGGACAACGATCGCGTAATCCGTCAGCCTGTTCAGCCGGATCATGTCGCCATTCCTAAATCAGTACCGTATCGGTCCTGATTAAATAGGCCAGTTCCTGGAGAAATCAACAAGCAAATGGAAGGACATGCGCGGCAGGGTGTCGCGGCAGGCCGTTCAAGCGGGGACGATCGGAAAGGTGGATCGCAGGCGTGCCGCAGGATTTGACCTAATCGTGAACTGCGGCAAATTCCCAACCGCCGGTACCTATGGTATTTGTGTGGGATAACAACGGCCATGCCCCTTCGGGACCGTCGGCGACCTGAAGGAGAAAACGCACAAAGTCCGGCACGGAACGCGTGCCGTTGCATGCAGGGAGGACACGATGAGGCTCCGACTATTCTCTTCGATGGCCGCGATGGTCATCGCCCTTGGCTGTACCTGGGTGGCGTATCCGGCCGTGGCGCAGCAAGACCAGCCGATCAAGATCGGCGTGAACACGGCCATCCAACTGCAGGTCGGCCGCGACGCCATCGACGCCGCGAAAATGGCGATCGACGAAATCAACACGGGTGGGGGCGTGCTCGGCCGCAAGCTCGAAATGGTCGTGGCGGATGAGGGAGAGGCCGCAACCGAAGGCCCCAAGGTCGGCATTGCCGCTGTCAACAAACTGACCGGCGAGGATCATGTCGACGTGCTGATCGGGGGCTACGATTCGGGTGTTACCCTCGGGGAGCTTCCGCACATCTCGCGCGCCAAGACGATCTTCCTCGGGATCGGCTCCGCCTCGCCCGCGATCCAGCAGAAGGTCAAGGACGACTACGAGCATTACAAATACATTTTCCGCGTGAACCCGACCAATTCGGCCAAGCAGGCGGACGGCCTCATCGACTTCATCAAGGGCAAGCTCAAGGGCGAGCTCGGCTACACCAAAATCTCGATCATCGGCGAGAACGCGAAATGGGTGCAGGACATCGTTCCCGCCCTCAAGAAAGGAGCCGAGGACGCCGGCCTCCAGGTTCCGGTCGCCGAGTTCTTCGACGTGCAGACGGCTGACTTCTCGCCGATTTTCACGAAAGTGAAGGATAGCGGCTCCCAGTACCTCATGATCATCCTCTCCCACGCCGCCTCCGACGTCTTCGTGAAGCAGTGGTACGACGCCAAGGTGCCCGTGCCGATCGGCGGCATCGACGTGAAGGGTCAGGACGCCGATTTCTTCAACCGCGTCGGCGGCAAGGCGATCAGCGAGGTTTCGACCAACTTCGTGCTGCGCGCACCCATCACCGACAAGACGGTCGCGTGGTGGGACAAATTCGTGAAGACGTACAATCGCTCTCCCGTCTACACCGCGGGTGGCGCCTATGACGCCGTCTATATCTATGCGAACGCCGTTGCGGCGGCGGGAACGACCGACACCGACAAGGTCATCAAGGCGCTCGAGAAAACCGACTATGTCGGCGTGCGCGGCCGCGTGCAATTCGACGAGCTCCACGAGGTCAAGGACGGCCCGGGCTACGTGAACGAGCTTTTCGTGCAGTGGCAGGACAAGGGCGAGCGCAAGGTGATCTGGCCCAAGGAAGTAGCCAATGGCAAGATGATCAGCCCGCCCTGGCTACAGCAGAATTGACGGGCTGAGCCCGCTTGGTTCAGATCCTCGTTTACGGGGCGGTAATCAGTGCGATCTACGCCATGCTGGCGGTGGGATTCACCCTCATCTTCGGCGTGGCGCGGATTCTCAATCTTGCTCACGGGTCCTTTTACGCGCTCGGCGCCTACGGCGTCTATGCGCTGACGGCGGATGCGCATCTGCCGCTCTGGCTCGCCGCGATCGTCGCGGTGAGCCTCGTGGCGTGCTTCGGAATCGGGATGGAGCGGGTGCTGGTGCGCCCCCTCCGCCGCTCGACCCTTGCCGTGCTCATGATCACGCTCGCCGTCAATCTGATGGTCGAGCAGGTCCTTCTCCTGATCTTCGGCTCGGAAGCGCGCAACGTGCCCTCGATGGTCGGGGCGACCTACCATCTGGGGGACGTTGATATCAGCGGCCAGCGCATCGTCGCACTCAGCGGCGGCATCGCGATTCTCGCCGCCTTGTGGTTCTTCATGCAGCACACCCGCCTCGGCTCGGCGATCCTCGCCATCTCCCAGGACGCGGAAGCCGCCCAATACATGGGCATCCCGTCGGACCGCATCTATTCGCTCGTGATGGGCCTCTCGGCCGGCATCGCCGCGGCCGCCGGCGTCCTCGTCGCCCCGTTCCAGACGGTGATCCCGGGCATGGGGCTGCTTCCTCTCATCAAGGCGTTCGCGATCGTGGTGGTCGGCGGGCTCGGCTCGATCCCCGGCAGCATCGTAGGCGCACTCCTCCTCGGCTATACCGAAACGATCATCGCCTTCAAGGTCTCGACCGAATGGTCGCAGATCGTGTCGGTCGCGGCCGTGCTGCTGACACTTATCCTGCGTCCAGCGGGTTTCTTCGGCAAACGCGCGGCATTCTGAGTCCTCGATGGTCATGAAACCGGTCGATTTTTACGGGGCCTCGATCGCAGCAGCGACATTGGCGCTCGTGCCGTGGCTGCTCGGCAGCAATTACGTCACCGGCATCCTGACCGTGGCACTCTGCTTCGGCATTTGGGCGGCGAGCTGGGACTTCATGTCGGGCCTCACGGGGCGCGAGAATTTCGGTCACTCCCTTTTCATCGGCGCCGGTGCCTATACCGCCGGCTTCCTCAATGTGAGTTACGGCCTCAGCCCGTGGTGGAGCCTTCCGGCGGCCCCCATCGTCGCGGTGGCGTTCAGCATCGTGATCGGGTTCCCGACGTTGCGCCTGCGAGGGCCCTATTTCGCCCTCGCCATGCTCTCGGGTGCCGCCGTGATGCAGAGCCTCACCATCATCTTCTCGGAGGTGACCGGCGGGCAGGACGGCCTCAACGGTCTCTACCCGCTCTTCGATTCGGAACTCGCCCAGTATTACCTGACGCTCTTCTTCTTGGTCGTCACGGTCGTGACCCTGAAGCTCCTTGCGAATTCGCCGTGGGGCACGATCCTGCGCGCGATCAAGGGCGACGAAGCAAGCTGTCAGGCCGCCGGCATAAACGTGACTTTCTACAAGATCGCGTCGCTCATGATCAGTGCCGCCTTTGCGGGCTTGGGTGGCGCACTTTACGCGCACTACCAGCTCCAGGTCGGGCCCGATCTCTTCGCGGTCATCCTATCGATCAACATCATTATCATGGTCTATGTCGGCGGAATGGGCTCGATCTACGGCCCCGTTTGCGGCGCATTATTCCTCAATCTCCTGACCGAAGGGCTGCGCGGGCTCAGCGAATACCGCCTTTGGGTCTACACGCTCATCCTGATCTTCATCCTCTTCTTCCTTCAGCAGGGCCTGTTCGCCCCGCTCTGGCGACGCCTTCGAGAGGTTGCGAAATGACGGCACTTCTCGACGTCAAGGGGCTCAACAAGCGTTTCGGCGGGCTCCACGCCGTGAAGGATGTGTCGTTTTCGCTTGCGGCAGGTGCGATCACCGGCGTTCTAGGCCCGAATGGCGCTGGCAAGACGACCCTCTTCAATCTCCTGACGGGCTTCATGGCGCCCGACACGGGGATCGTCGAGTTCGACGGGCATGCACTTGGCGGCCTCGCCCCGCACAGGATCGTCAACCGCGGCCTCGCGCGCACCTTCCAGTTGACCCGCCCCTTCATCGGCATGACGGTGCGCGAGAACGTCGAGGTCGCCTGCTTTGCGCCCCGCGTCCGGCACGAGGGGCACGCCCGCGCCCGCGCCCAGCGCTTTCTCGATCAGGTCGGGCTCGGCGCCAAATCGGCGATACCGGTCGATGTCCTGCCTTACGGCGATCTGCGACGGCTCGAGATCGCGCGCGCGCTCGCGGTGCGCCCGAAGCTCCTCTTGCTTGACGAGCCCTTTGCGGGCCTCGGTACGAGCGAGATCCAGCCGCTCGCCAACCTGATCCGCGAGCTTCATCGCACCGAGGGCCTCACGATCCTCATCATCGAGCACAAGCTTAGGGAGTTCATGCAGCTCGTGAGCGAGGTCATCGCAATGGACTTCGGCGAAATCGTGGCGATCGGGGAGCCGCAAACGATTGTGCGGCATCCGCGCGTGGTCGAGGCGTATATCGGAAAGACCGACGCTGGACTGGCCGATATCGGCCGGGCGGGAGGCGATCTTGGCATTGCTTGAGGTCTCCGATCTCGTCGTCCATTACGGCAAGGCGCTGGCGCTCGACGGCATCTCGCTCACCGTCGGCGAAGGTGAGCTCGTGGGCGTGCTAGGCCCGAACGGTGCCGGAAAAACCACGTTGCTCAAGGCAATCTCGCGCACCGTGCCGCCGACGGACGGGCGCATCACCCTCGACGGCCGCTCGCTCGACGGCCTGCCCGCGCACAAGGTGGTCGGCTACGGGATTTGCCATTGCCCGGAGGGACGACGCCTTTTCCCCGAGCTTTCCGTGCTCAAGAATCTGATGCTCGGCGCCTATTTACGCAACGACAAGGACGGCATCCAGCAAGACCTCAATCATGTCTACGCGCTTTTCCCGATCCTGAGCGAGCGCACGAGGCAGCAGGCGGGAACGCTTTCCGGCGGGCAGCAGCAAATGCTCGCGATCGGCCGCGCACTCATGGGCCGGCCGCGGCTTCTGCTGCTCGACGAGCCCTCGGTTGGGATCGCGCATCGCCTCAAGGTCGAAATCTTCAACGCGATCCGCGAGATCCAGCGTGCCGGCACGGCGGTGCTTCTGGTCGAGCAGGACGCGCGCTCCACGGTCGCGATCGCCGAGCGCGTGTACGTGCTCGAGCACGGCCATTTCGTGCGCGAAGGCAGTGCCCAGGCAATTGCGGCGGATGACGATATCAGGCGCGTTTATCTCGGCGTTTGAGTGGAATCTGCGCCGGCTATCCATAGCCGATTTTGGCAGCCGCCGAAACATTTTGACCAATACGGCAAAGTCGTTCACGCTCGGGACACCGTGCCGCGCGAATATTCAAGGCTCGCCGAGCCACGTCGTCCCTCGCCATGAGCCGCCGCGATCCGGCCGCCCTCATCGACAACCTCGCCCTCGACGAAGAGTCCGTCGAACCGCTCATCCGGCAGCTTTACCGCTCGCTCCGCGACCTCATCCTGTCCGGCGGCCTGAAATCCGGCGCCAAGTTGCCGTCGACCCGCACGTTGGCACGGCATTTTAGGGTCGCGCGAACGACGATCGTATCGGCGTTCGAGCCCCTCGCCGCGGAGGGCTTCATCTAGGGGGCTGCCGGCTCGGGTACCTACGTGGCCGAAACACTCGCATCGGAGACGCAAGCGATGCGGCGGGGCAAGGCCGCGGTCAAGGCCGGGATGCCCCCCAGGCTTTCGGCGCGCGGACGGATCGTGCGCCGTGTCGAACGCGGGAGCGCCTTGCCCGAGGCGAAAATTTTCGCCCCGACCCTTCCCGCACTCGACGCTTTCCCTTTCGACGAATGGCGGAGGCTGCTGGCGCGGGCCTGCCGGCGCGAAGGGCGTAACCTGCTCGACGCCGGCGACCCGCGCGGATGGCCGCAACTGCGCCAGGCGATTGCCGACTATCTCGGACCGGCGCGCGGCGTGGCGTGCGATCCCGCACAGATCATCGTGCTTTCGAGTGCCCGGCAGGCCGTTCAGCTCGCCGCCCGGCTCATGGCGGACGATGGCGATCTCGCTTGGGTCGAAGAGCCGGGCTATCCCGAGGTCGATGCCGCCCTCATCTCGGCGGGGCTGAAACTCGCCCTGATCCCGGTCGACGGCGAGGGCATCGACACGGGCGCCGGTCGCGCACTTGCTCCCCATGCGCGACTTGCCTGCGTAACGCCGTCTCACCACTATCCGCTCGGCGCCACCATGAGCCTCGCACGGCGCCTCGACATTCTCGAATGGGCTCGCCAAGCGGGTGCCGTGATCGTCGAGGATGACTACGACGGCGAATTCCGCTACGGCGGAAAGCCGCTCACGGCACTTTACGGCCTCGATGGCGGGGAGCGTGTCATCTATGTCGGGACGTTCAGCAAGGTGATGTTCCGCTCGCTTCGCCTCGCCTACATGGTGTGCCCCGCACCCTTGATCGACGTGTTCGCCGCGGCGCGCGGCCAGATCGACGGGCACGCCGTGGCGATTACGCAAGCCGCACTTGCGGAATTCATGGAGTCCGGTGGTTTCGCGGCGCACATCCGGCATATGCGCGCGCTTTACAAGGAGCGCCAAGATACGCTCGTCGCCCTGGCGCAGCACTATCTCAAAGGTGCTCTCGATCTTCGCCCCTCCAATGCCGGCCTCCATCTCGTGGGCAATCTTCCGCGCGGTGTGAGCGACGAGGCGGTGGCGGCCGCACTCCCGCAAGAACGCGTCTCGCCTGGTTTGTTGTCGCGATACTACCGCGCCAAGCCGGCACGGTCGGGGCTGATCCTCGGCTATGCCGCGTGGGACGAGCCCGCCCTCCGCGAAGGGGTCATGGCACTCGCAAGGGCAATCGAGGCCAGCCGTCCGCGGGTCGAAAGACGGCGATAAAGTGGTCTCATAAATGTACCGAAAGTGGTACTTTCAACACGTCCACTTCTCCGCTAGGACTGATGCCCCGCCAGATCGAACGATGCCGAACTGAATAGTGGCGGGTTCAGCGGGCTGGCCGAAAGGCTCGACCGGTCTCTCAGGAGAAACATGGACAAAGCGATGGATGCCTTCACCCCAACCAAGAAGACCAGGATCAAGCGGCTGCCGAAGCGGGCGCACTACGACAAAGAGAGCGTCTACAAGATCCTGGATGCCGGTGCGATCTGTCACGTCGGCTATGTGATCGACGGATCGCCGTATGTGACGCCGACTTCCTATTGGCGCCACGGCAACCGGGTCTATTGGCATGGCTCGTCGGCGAGCCGGATGCTGCGCACACTCGAGGGCGGCGTGCCGGCCTGCCTGACCGTGATCCATATCGACGGTTTCGTTTTGGCACGCTCCGGCTTTCACCATTCGATCAATTACCGCTCCGTCATGGCCTTTGGCACGGCACGGCTTGTCGAGAGCAAGGCCGAGAAAATCGAAGCACTCGAGCACTTCACCGAACGGCTTTTCCCCGGCCGCTGGCAGGAAATCCGGGAGCCCAGCGAGCAAGAGATCAAAGCCACCAAGGTGCTGTGGATGGAGCTCGAGGAGGTTTCCGCCAAGGTGCGCACAGGTCCTCCGGTCGACGACGAACCGGACTATGCGCTGCCGTGCTGGGCGGGGGTATTGCCTGTCTCGATTGCGACGGGGACCCCTATTCCGGACCCGAGGCTGCCCGCCGGCACACCACTTCCCGCATATTTCAACCACTTCAAGCTGGGTGCTTGAAGATTGGACGTTTGATCGGCCCCGCGTTCTCGCGCATCATGCAGCCTTAACTCATTGTTTGGCGGAGGGCTGGGGAGTTGCCATGAACGCAATCGATCTCAAGGGCCAGAAGGCCGTCGTCACGGGTGCTGCGCGCGGAATTGGCTACGCCATTGCCGAGCGCTTCGTCGCTTCGGGTGCCGCGGTCGCGATCTGGGATATCGATGAACGGGCCGCGCGCGGTGCGCTCGAGCGGCTTTCCCGGAAAGGCGACGGGCTCGCCCTCAAGGTCGACGTGACCGACGAGGGCTCCATCAAGAATGCCGTCGAGGCGACAACGAAGCGCCTGGGGCAGGTCGACATCCTCGTCAACAACGCGGGCATCGCCGGCTCGAACGTCAAGACTTGGGAATACTCGAGTGCGGAGTGGCGGCGCATCGTCGAAATCGATCTCATC
>DATDHA010000073.1:0-10941 GCA_036521815.1 Alphaproteobacteria bacterium
CCATCGCTTCATGAATTGGCCGGGGCCGATCCTGACGGACTCGGGCGGTTACCAAGTGATGTCCCTCGCCCAGCTTCGCGTGCTCAAGGAGGAGGGTGTCGCCTTCCAGTCGCATCTCGACGGCAGCCGTCACATGCTGACGCCCGGGCGTTCGGTCGAAATCCAGCATCTACTGGATGCCACTGTCACAATGGCGCTCGACGAATGCACGGCCTGGCCGTGCGATGAGGCGACGGCGCTCAAATCGATGGCGCTCTCCATGCGCTGGGCCGAACGCTCCAAGGCGGCGTTCGTGAGCCGATCGGGCTATGGGCTATTCGGCATCGTACAAGGTAGCGTCTATCCGGCCTTGCGGGAGCAATCCGCCGCCGCACTCAGAGCAATCGGTTTTGACGGCTATGCGATCGGCGGGCTTGCGGTTGGCGAAGGCCAAGCGCAAATGCTGGCGACGATCGATGTCACGGCTCCCCATCTGCCGAAGGAGAAGCCACGTTATCTCATGGGCGTCGGCAAACCCGACGACATCGTGAGTGCGGTTGCACGCGGCATCGACATGTTCGATTGCGTGCTTCCGACCCGTTCCGGCCGCACGGGCCAGGCCTTCACCGCCCGGGCTCAAATCAACATCCGCAACGCACGCCATGCGGAGGATCCGCGCCCGCTCGACGAGAATTGCCGCTGTCCGGCGTGCCGGAACTTCAGCCGCGCCTACCTCCATCATCTCGTCAAGGCCGGCGAAATCCTCGGCGCGATGCTGCTCACATGGCACAATCTAACCCATTACCAGGATTTGATGGCCTCGCTCCGCCGCGCGATTGAAGAAGATCGCTTCCACGAGGCGATCCATGACTTCCGCGCCGAACAGGATAAAGGCGACATCGAGCCTGCCTGACGCGGCCCCACGCATGTTACGTCGAAGAATCCGGCCCGTTGGATTGGTCCGAGCGCTTCTATATCATTGCATTGCACGCGTCAGGCGGCATTGCTGCGTGAAGCCTCGCCGGTGATTGCCGCCCCTCAGAAGCAGGGAAAGTTGAAGGCCATCGCTGGCTTTTACGACCTCGCGAGTGGCGTGGTGACGCTTCTCGCGCGGACGGTATTTCGGGCCGAGGCGTCCGCGTCCCATGTCGACGGTTTCGGTGCGGTTGTGTATGATCGCGCGGTTTCGAGGCACGGTTGGGCATGGCGAAAACAAGCAATCGGAATTTGACGCTGCTCGGCCGCAAAACCATGCTGCCGAGATCGCCCGCTGAGGCGCGGCTCGAAAGTGTTCCCAATCCGCATCCGCGCGAGCGGTATCTTGTGCGGTTCGCCTGCCCCGAGTTCACCTGCCTTTGCCCCATCACCGGCCAGCCGGATTTCGCGCATCTCGTCATCGATTATGTGCCGAAATTGCGCCTCGTCGAAAGCAAATCACTGAAGCTTTATCTCGCGGCCTTCCGCAATCACGGCGGGTTCCATGAGGAGACGACGATCGTGATCGCGAAACGCCTGATCGCCCTTCTCAAGCCCCACTGGTTCAGGATCGGCGGCTATTGGTATCCGCGCGGCGGCATGCCGATCGATGTCTTCTTTCAGTCGGGCCCGCCACCCAAGGATTTGTGGATTCCCGATCAAGGTATCGCTCCCTATCGCGGGCGTGGATAGTGCAATCATGAGCGAGGCACTTTCGGCAGCGATCAAGCGACAGGCGGCCGAACTCGGCTTCGACCTGGTCGCTTTCGCACCCGCGCGGCTCGACGCGCAGGCGAAGCAGAATCTCTCGGAGTTTGTGCGCCGACAGTATCACGGTGACATGGCGTGGCTCGCCGAAACGCTCGAGCGCCGAGGCGATCCGATGACACTTTGGCCAGCGGCGAGGAGTGTGGTCGTGCTCGGCATGAACTATGCGCCGTGCGATGACCCGCTCGCCCTTACGCATCACCCTGGACGGGCGAGTGTCTCCGTCTACGCTCGCGGCCTCGACTATCACGATGTCATGAAAAAGCGCCTCAAGACGCTTGCGGGCTGGATTGCGGAGCGGGCGGGAGGCGAGGTGAAGCTGTTCGTCGACACCGCACCCGTCATGGAAAAACCGCTCGCCGAAGCGGCCGGCATCGGCTGGCAAGGCAAGCACACAAATCTCGTCTCCCGCCGGTTCGGCTCGTGGCTTTTCCTGGGCTCGATCTTCTCGACCTGCGACTTCCCACCCGACCGGGCGGAGAGCGACCATTGCGGACAATGTCAGCGCTGCCTCGACGCTTGTCCAACCCATGCCTTTCCCGCCCCCTATCAGCTCGACGCGCGGCGGTGCATCTCCTATCTCACGATCGAGCATAAGGGCCATATCCCGCTGGAGTTTCGCCAGCCGATGGGCAATCGCATCTATGGCTGCGACGATTGCCTTGCTGTTTGTCCCTGGAACAAGTTCGCGGCGCGGACGCGCGAATATGCGTTCCTGCCGCGCATTTACCTTACGGCACCCAAACTCGCCGACCTCGTCGCGCTCGACGATACCGGCTTCCGCCAGGTCTTCGCCGGCTCGCCCATCAGGCGCATCGGCCGCGACCGCTTCGTGCGCAACGTGCTTATCGCGATCGGCAACAGCGCCGATCCCAGCCTTGCGCCGCGCGTCGAAGCGCTGCTTGTCGACCCCTCGCCGCTCGTCCGCGCGATGGCTATCTGGGCGCTCGAACAAGTCGTCGACGATACCACCTTTGAGAGCATCAGGGCGAGGTGGATCGCTGAGGAGGCCGATCCCGCCGTTCTCGCCGAGTGGGGCAAGTCCGCGTCGCCATTCGCGGCATAAGGTTCGGAAGCGCTCCCGCCACGCAACCCCTGAGTGCTGCATCGTGGATGTGGCCCGCGGTTTCGGACCTGTGCTATAAGCTCGCCGCTCGGGACATGGGACGGGGTCGAGTGCCGTCGGAGAGGGCTCCGTACGGCACGAATCCTCGCACGCTCGGTCATGGGTGTGCGGCTCAACAGGGAGTTCGGCACCCATGGCACGACAGGTTCCAGAGTCACTCGGCGGGCAAGCGAACGACAAGGCCGCCGATCGGTCGATGCAGCGTGCAGCGCTGCTCAAGTCTCTCGAATATCTCTATTTCGAAGCCTGCTCCGCGAAGATTTCCCTGGTCGCCACGCTGATCGGCGCTGCGGTCGAAGCGCTCAAGGACGATGTTGCCGCGATGAGGGGCGTCGTGCGCCCGTTGGCTGCATCGGGTGCTGTCGAGATCGTCGACACGGCACTCCCGCGGATGCTCGTCGATGGCGACGAATTCCTCGATCGCGACATGATGGACGACATCATCGACGACATGATGGACAGCGAGGACGGCAGCGACGACGACACGGACAACGAAGAGGACGAAGACGAAGACAAGCGGCATTGACCCGCAGTTCGGGGTCGAACAAGGCCGGCATTGATGGCGCTCCGCTTGCCCCGCCAGCCATCAGGCGGCAGTGGATACTTCGCGCGCCTCCGCCGCGGCGCTGGGCGTCACAATGCACGCTTCGTTCGCAATCGATGACAGTGCGGCTCGAATGACTTCCGGCCCAGCACCATCGCGGTGCGCCTCGGTGCTCAGGTGGCGCCGCCACGCGCGCGCACCGGGAACTCCTTGGAACAGCCCTAGGATATGCCGTGTAATCGACTTGACCGGAACACCACGCGCGCGGCAGCGTTCGACATAAGGCAAGAGACGCTCGACGATGTCGCGGCGGCTCTGCATGGGTGCTAAATCGCCGAAGAAACGGCGGTCAACCGACCTAAGTATGTACGGATCTCGATAGGCGGCACGGCCGATCATCACGCCGTCGACGAGGCAGAGCTGGGTTTCGACCTGGTCGAGATGTTCGACACCACCATTGAGCACGATCTCGAGATCGGGATTGTCGGCCTTGAGGCGGTGCACGACGTCCCAGCGCAGGGGCGGAATCTCCCGATTCTCCTTCGGGCTCAACCCTTGGAGCCAAGCCTTGCGAGCGTGAATTGCAAAACTCCGACATCCCACATCGGCGATGCGGCGGACAAAGGCGAGCAGTTCGCCATATGAATCGCGCTCGTCGACGCCGATGCGGGTCTTGATCGTGACCGGCAAGCGCGTCGCGGCAATCATGGCTGAAACGCCTTCCGCCACCAGTGCCGGCTCCGCCATCAGACATACGCCGAACTTGGCCGACTGCACGCGGTCGCTCGGGCAGCCGAGATTGAGATTGACCTCATCATAGCCGAAATCCTCCGCGAGCTTCGCGCATGCCGCGAGTGCCGCCGGCTCGGACCCTCCCAATTGAAGCGCCAAGGGATGCTCGGCGGGATCAAAGGCGAGAAGCCGTTCGCGGTCCCCGTGCAGGATCGCACTTGTCGTGATCATCTCGGTATAGAGCAGGGCGCGCCGGGTTATGAGGCGGAGGAAATATCGGCAATGCCGGTCGGTCCAGTCCATCATGGGGGCGACGGACACGCGGCGGTTCGGGCCGGACGGACGCTGCATCTCGTTCATGGCTCAAGCTTTATACCGGGCGAGCCCCACAAATCAAACGGCACGGGAAATCATGCGGTGACGGATGCAGCGATCGTCGCGCCACCCCCGCCTCATTGGCGAGGCTCGAAGACGTCGACTTTGTTGGCCTGGTCCCGGTAGACGTAGAGGTAATGGCTATGCGGATCCAGGGTCAGCGCCTGAACCTCCTGATCGGACGGAATCAACGCGGCGAGCGAGGTCCGATCGATGTCGATGACGGCGATTTGCCCGGCACGGTCGGCGGCAAAAGCGTGGCGCGTGCTGGCGTCGAATGCGACAGCACCGATTTCGCCCTTGAGCGCCACCTTGCCGAGCTCCTTGCCCGTCTTCGCATCGATGACCGCGACGAACTTGCCGACGGTTCCCACGATCAAACGATCGGCCTTCGCGTCGTAGGAAAGGCTCGTAATGCGTACGGCATCCGCGACCTTCCACGCATGTTCCGACCTGCGGCTCATCGGATCAATGACCTCGATCCTGTCATCGACCGGCTGATAGATCCGATCCTTGGAGGCAACGTAAATTCCCCGGCCGAGCGGCTCCTTCGCGGGAGCGGGCTTGAGCTTGAGGCCGGCGAGGCGCTTCAAGCCGCCGTGACCGACCGCTTTGTAGACGGTAATCTCGCCACCGGAAGCGGCGATCCAGAGAGCACCGTTCTTGGTATCGAAGTAGACATTGTCCGGCTGCTGGCCGACGAGCTTCAGCGACGTCGCCTTTTCGAGGGAGCGTTTGCCGATGACGGCGGTTGCATTCGCGGCGGCGTCGGCGACGAACGCGTAATGCTCGCTGAAGCAGATGCCCGAGGGACTTTCAATTCCTTCGATGACCTGGCGCACCGTATTGGCACCGGTTTCGATCACGACGATGTTCTTCGAAGGCGCCTGCGCGACCCAGGCGGAGGCGGTCTCCGCATCGAACGCGATCTGGCCACCCGTGCCGCCGCGCCCGCCCGGAAGATCGATCGTCTTGACGAGCTTGTAGGGACCGAGCGGGCCTGCCGGTGCCGGGGCCGGGGCTTGCGTTTGAGCGCCGGCCGATGCCGACGAGAGAGCAAGAAGAAAACCGGCGGCTCGCGCCAACGCCGCGATCGCACGCATTGTGCCACGCATGTCGTCTTGTCCTAATTCGATTTGGTTTTGGCCGCGATCGCTGCGTCGCGGATCTTGCTCAAGGTGGTGCGTGTTGTGATCGCTTCGGCGTCGAGGCGCAATTCGATGAGTGCCGCGCGGCCGCATTTCCTCGCACGCTCCATCGCCGCGGCGAAGTCCTCAGTCCGGCCGATCGTCTCGCCATGGGCGCCATAGGCTCGCGCCAGGGCGGCGAAATCCGGGTTCACGATGTCGGTTCCGCTGACTCGGCTCGGATACTCACGTTCCTGGTGCATGCGGATTGTGCCGTACATGCCGTTGTTCACCACGAAAAAGATCGGCTTGGCGCCGTATTGGACGGCGGTGCCCAACTCTTGCCCGTTCATCTGGAAGCAACCGTCGCCGGAAAAGGCGAGCACCGTGCGCTCGGGGCAGGCGATTGCCGCCGCCACCCCAGCGGGCACGCCATAGCCCATCGATCCGCTCGTCGGCGCCAGTTGCGTGCCGTAGGTGCGGAATCGCCAGAAGCGGTGTACCCAACCCGCATAATTCCCTGCACCGTTGGTGACAATCGTGTCGGGCGGAAGCTGCTCGCGCAGGGAGGCGACGATCTCGGCGAGCTGCAGTGCCCCGGGATTTGGAACCGGTGCAGTGTATTCGAGATAGTCTTTATGCGCAGCGTCCGTGCCCGACGCCCAGGCCGCCGGATCGACCGGCTTCAACGACTTCGCCGCGGCGGCAAACGGCGCCATTCCCGCGTTGATGGGCAAATCCGCCTGATAGACGCGCCCGAGCTCCTCAGCCCCCATGTGAACATGCACGAGCTTTTGCCTCGGCCGTGGCACATCGAGGAGCGCATAGCCACCGGTCGTCATTTCGCCAAGGCGAGGCCCGGCGGCGATGATCAGGTCCGCGTCTTGAATGCGCGCCGCAAGCTTCGGATTGGGAGCGATACCGAGATCGCCCGCGTAACAAGCGTGCAGATTGTCGAAGCGGTCCTGGCAGCGGAAGGAGGTCGCCGTCGCGAGCTTGTTCGCTGCCGCGAATGCCATGATATCGCCAACCGCTTGGGCATTCCACGTGCTCCCGCCGAGAAGGAGGATTGGCTTGCGGGACGCCGCGAGCATGTCCCGCAGCCCTGCCATGTCGCCGGCACCTGGATGCGCCTGAACACTCTTGTAGCGGTCCGCGTCAGCGACCGCGGCCGGCTCGCGCAGCATGTCTTCGGGCAAGGCAAGGACGACGGGACCAGGCCGACCCGAGGTCGCGAGTGCGAAGGCATGGGCCACCATTTCCGGTATGCGGCCCGGATCGTCGATTTGCGCCACCCATTTGGCGAGCTGGCCGTACATGCGGCGAAAGTCGATTTCCTGGAACGCCTCCCGCTCCAAGTCACCGCGCGCCACCTGGCCGATGAAGAGGATCATCGGCGTCGAATCCTGGAACGCCGTATGGACGCCCACGCTCGCATTGGTGGCACCGGGACCGCGCGTCACGAAGCAAATGCCCGGCTTGCCCGTGAGCTTGCCATAGGCGTCCGCCATGTAGGCCGCACCACCTTCCTGGCGCGCGACGACGAGCTTGATCCGGTTGCGCGCATCGTAAAGCGCATCGAGTACCGCGAGGTAGCTTTCTCCGGGCACGCAGTACGCCGTGTCGACGTCGTGGATCTTGAGCTGGTCCACCAGAATCTGACCGCCAGTGCGCAGTATCGGGCGCTCGCTCATACTCGCCTCGTCTTTCGTGGCAATGGCCGTTCGCGCGCCTAGAGGTAACGCCCGAAGGGGGTGTTGTCCACGGGCATCGAGCCTGCTGAATGAATTTCTTCGAGCACACATCTTGGGCATCGCGATCGCGTCAGCCGCTATCGGCGCGATGGCGGTCGTCGCGGGAGCGCAGTCATCACGGGAACGCCGTTATCGACGAAACGTTGGGGCAATCCAGGCTCCCCCTGCGCCCGCCATCGCCGAGCGGTCGAGCAATGCTTGCGGGCAATTCACGAAATCACTTGAAGATCGCATCATAATATATTGAATAAATTAATGAATTATTCTTACGAAATTTTAATGCAGCGGCCACTGCCAGGTACGGCGCGCTGAGCATATTTATCTTCCCTCTCACTCCGCAGTGCCGCTGCGGGGTTTTGTTGAGTTTGCATCCGATGGAGAACACGATGAGCCTATCCTCGAGCGCAGACGGTGCCGTGAACGCCGGGATGTCTTCGGCCGGCCCGCGGAGCAAGCAACGCGTCGCGAGCAGCCTGCTCGGCGGCGTTATTGCCGCAGCCTTTTTCCTCGCCCCCGCATTCGCGGCCGAGGCGCCGACAAGCTTCGCCCCGCTCGTGAATGAGGTAGCGCCAGCGGTGGTCAACGTCTCGACCACCCAAAAGGTTCAAGGCGGCCCGATGATGGACTTCCCCTTCCAGGGCCTGCCCGAGGATTCTCCCTTCCGCGATTTCTTCAAGCGCTTCTTCAACGGCCCCAACGGCCCGATGGGTCAAGGCGGCAAGGGTGGCGGACGCACGATCGAGCAGCATTCCCTCGGCTCCGGCTTCATCATCGATCCCTCGGGTTACGTGGTGACCAACAACCACGTCGTCGGCAAGGCGACCGACATCGACGTCACGCTGACGAGCGGCAAGACCTACAAAGCGAAGCTCATCGGGCGCGACCAGCGCACCGACTTGGCGCTTCTCAAGATCAAGGCCGATGAGAGCCTTCCGTCCGTGGCATGGGGTGAAAGCGACAAGTCGCAGGTCGGCGATTGGGTGCTCGCGGTCGGCAATCCCTTCGGCCTCGGCGGCACGGTGACCGCAGGCATCATCTCCGCCCGCGGCAGAGACCTCCATGAAGGGCCCTACGACAGCTTCATTCAGACCGATGCCGCCATCAACCGCGGCAACTCGGGCGGGCCGATGTTCAATATGGACGGCAAGGTGATCGGCATCAACAGTGCTATCTATTCGCCGAATGGCGGGAGTGTGGGTATCGGCTTCGCAGTCCCGTCCTCCATCGCAATGCCCGTTATCGCGCAGCTCCGGGAACACGGTGCTGTCGAACGCGGTTGGCTTGGCGTGCAGATTCAGCAGGTGACGCCCGACATGGCCGAAAGCCTTGGCCTCAAGCAGCCGGAAGGTGCGCTTGTCGCGAGCCTCACCAAGGACAGCCCCGCGAAGAATGCCGGCATCCGGCAGGGCGACGTGATCGTCAACTTCAACGGCACCGACATCAAGGACCTCCGCGACTTGACCCGTGCTGTCGCCGACACGCGGCCGGGAACGCAAGCGCCGGTGACCATCTGGCGTGACGGCCATAAGACGGATATCCGGGTCGATATCGCGAAGGCGCCCGAGACCAACGTGGCGGAAGAAGAGGAGCAACCCCAGCCCGCGACTCCCGCAGACGAGACCAAGGTACCGTCCCTCGGCCTCACGCTCGGACAACTGACCAGCGACGCGCGCAAGGAGCTTGGGCTCGGCACCGACGTAAAAGGTGCCCTCGTGACCGACGTGGATGACAGCGCTCCCGCCGCCGAGCAGGGCATCAAGCCCGGCGACGTGATCGTCAAGGTCGGCCAGGAGCAGGTTGAGTCGCCGAAGGATGCGGCGGCACGCATCGCCAAGGCGAAGAGTGCTAATCAGAAGGCGGTTCTCGTGCTGGTGAACCGGCGCGGCAACGAGCTCTTCGTAGCACTTCCCTTCGTGCCGGCATAAGGGCGTTCGAATGGATCGGGCATCGCGGCTCTTCCCCGCGATGCCCCTTCTTTTGGACAGTGCCGCCCGTCGACCTCGAGCCTCCGCGTGATTGGTGAAACCGGTAAGAGTTGATACCCTCCCGCCATGCGCATCCTAGTCATCGAAGATGATGTCGACGCCGCCGATTACCTCGTGAAGGGGCTTGCGGAAAGCGGCTACGTCGTCGACCGCGCATCGGACGGCCGCGACGGGCTTTTCCTGGCACTCGGCCAAAACTACGACGCCATGATCGTCGACCGCATGCTGCCCGGCCTCGATGGCCTGTCGATCATCCAGACGTTGCGGGCCCAGGAGAACCGCACGCCCGTCCTCATCCTATCGGCACTCGGCCAAGTGGACGATCGCGTGAAGGGCTTGCGCGCGGGCGGCGACGATTACCTGACGAAGCCTTACGCGTTCTCCGAACTGCTTGCGCGCCTCGAGGCCATACTCCGGCGCGGCAGCGCTGAAGCGGGCGATCCGAAGCTCAGGGTCGGCGATCTCGAGATGGATCTTCTCGCGCGGTCGGTGAAGCGCGCGGGCAGGCCAATCGAGCTGCAACCACGGGAATTCAAGCTCCTCGAGTATCTTATGCGCCATGCGGGGCAGGTCGTTACGCGCACGATGCTGCTCGAAGGCGTCTGGGACTATCATTTCGACCCTCAGACGAACGTGATCGACGTGCATGTGAGCCGTCTGCGCCAAAAGATCGACAAAGGGTTCGACCGCCCCCTCCTCCATACGATACGCGGTGCTGGCTACAGCTTGCGGCCGGAAGCCGCATGACCCTGATGAGCGGCATTGCGGCGACGCACCAGCGCTCAAAGACAATGAAGGCCCGCTAGCCATGAAGGCCCACCAGCCATGAAGGCGGGGCGGATATTCCGGACATCGACGTTTCGCCTGGCGTTACTCTATTTGGCGCCGTTCGGCACGCTCGTCGTCGTGCTGTTCGCCGTCCTCTATTGGGTCACACTCGGCCTTATCGATTCGCAAACCAATGCGACAATCGAAGCCGAGGTTCGCGGGCTCGCTGAACAATATAGCGCGCATGGCCTCGCTCGCCTTGTCGAGGTCGTGGCGGCGCGAAGTGGGCCCAACGGCGAGAAAGGCACGGTCTATCTCCTGACCGGACCCGATCTTCATCCGCTCGCCGGCAATCTCGAATCCTGGCCGGAGACCCGGAACACCGTATCGCGCGACGGTTGGATCGGCTTCGACGTCGACCGCGGCAGCGGCGACGCAGTCACGAGCCACGAGATTCGCGCCAAGGTATTTCGCATCGAAGGCGGCTTTCGTCTCCTTGTCGGCCGCGATATGGCCGAACGCGCGGCATTCCGCGCCGTGATCGCCAAGACGCTCGCATTCGCCCTCGGCATCACAATGGCGCTTGGCGTCGCGGGCGCGCTTTACCTGAGCCGCAAGCTCCTCAGCCGGGTCGAGGCTGTCGCCGAGACGAGTCGCACCATTGTGCGCGGCGATCTCGCGGGCCGTGTGCCCCTGCAGGGAAGTGGGGACGAGTTCGACCGGCTTTCGACGAGCCTCAACGAGATGCTCGACCAGATCGAGCATCTCATGACTGGCATGCGCGCCGTCACGGACAGCCTGGCGCACG
>DATDHA010000074.1:0-2323 GCA_036521815.1 Alphaproteobacteria bacterium
GAAGCTGACGCCGCTCGAAGCATCGCTCGAGCACCGCATAGAGTTCGCTCGGCTCGCACGCCTTGTCGCAATAGTCGTAGGCGCCGTGCCGCAGCGCCTTGATCGCAGTCTGCGTATCGACATGCGCAGTCATCATCACACAGATGAGGTCCGGCCGCTCGGTCTTCAGCCGGGAAAGCAGGTCGACGCCCGATTCAAGGCGAAGGCGCACATCAAGCATGACGACGGCGAGGTCGACCCAATTGAGGGCGTCGGTTGCCGCCTCCGGCCGATCGGCGACGTGTGCTTCAAAGCCCTGCAGTGCGAGCAGCTCGGCGAGCGACTCCGCGTAGCCGAGATCGTCATCGACGATCAGGACGCGCCGAACGGTCGTCGTTGCGGCGTCATTCTGCATGCGCCGGATCCCTTTGCCGCGACGAAACGGCTGCCCGCACTGCTCTCAAGAGGTCGGCGGGATCGAACGGCTTGATGAGAAGGCCCTCGGTAAATTCCTTGACCTGCGCCAGGGTCGTGCATTCCTCGCCGACAAAGCCGGTCACGAAGATTGTTGGCAATACCGTCGCCGCCGCTCGAAGCTTCAAATAGACCTCGAGGCCGGAAAGCATCGGCATCCTCAGATCGAGGATCAGGCAACTGAGCCCCGGCCTCGACGCTTTCCGCAGAGCTTCCTCCCCATCGCAGGCGATCTCGACCACGTAGCCGTTCCGAAAGAGGATCGGTTCGATCGATGAGGCGAAATCGGGATCGTCGTCAGCTACAAGCACCATCCCGCGCGGCTTAACACGCTCGAGTGTTTCAAGAAGGTCGGCAATCGCGAAAGGTTTGTGTAGGACGCCGAGCGCGCCATTCTCGACCGCCTGCGCCACCAATTGCTCGACGCTGAAGCCGGTCATCATCAGGACGCGAGCTTGTGGCCTGATTTTCTTGAGCTCGAAGAACGTCTCCACGCCATTCATGCCGGGCAGCCTGACGTCCATGAGGACGATGTCGAATTCTTCGGCCCGGAAGCGGGAAATGCCGTCTTCGCCAGTGAAAGCGACCTCGACGCTGTAGCCGTGGAGCATGAGCACGTCGGCAACGCTCTCGGCGTGATCCCGGTCGTCATCGACGATGAATATCCGCCCGCTCATGCGGCGATCTCCTGACGATGCTGCAGCGGCAGCCGGATCGTGACGCGCGTTCCGCCGCCAACTTCGCTCGCGACAGAGACGTGACCGCCATGCTGCTCGACGATCTGCTTGACGGTGGGCAGTCCGAGGCCGGTCCCGAAGGATTTGGTGCTGAAGAGCGGCTCGAAGATCTTGGGAAGGACATCCGATGGAATGCCGGGGCCAGAGTCGGCGACGACGATCTCGATCTGGCCGGGCACCTCGCGGGTACTCACGTCGATCCTGGCTTCGCCGCCCTGGGTAACATTCGGGCCAAGTGCCTGGGCCGAGTTGTCGACCAAGTTGACGATGACGCGACGCAAGCGCTCGGGATCGAAGGTGACGGTCGTGCCGGCAGCACCTAGATCGCGGGAGAGGGCGATGCCGTCGGGAATCTTCTGCTCGTCGAGCACATCCCCGAGCCAACGATCGAGCTTGAGCGACGCGACCTGCAGCTCGCGGCTGCGCGTATAGTCCAAGAGATCGGTCACGATGCGGTCGCAGCGCACGATACTGTGCTCGACGCGCGTGAGCGGGCGGTCGAGCCCCAATCCCTTGCCGGCGATGACTTCCTTGATCGTATAGATCGAGTTGCGAATCGCACTGAGCGGGTTGCGCAGCTCATGCGCCACGGTCGCCGTCAACTGGCCGAGAATCGAGAGTCGTTCCTTGCCGAGCAATTCCTCCTGGGCCGCGCGCAATTGTGCCGTGCGCTCATCCACCCGGCGCGCGAGTTCGAGTTCGTTCGACACCTCGGCGGTGACGTCTCGCGCCGTTCCCCGATAGCCGCGGAACTTCCCCCGCTCGTCGAACACGGGCGTGCCGCTCACGCTGATGTGCCGCAGCTCACTGTTCGGCGAATTACGCTGAATTCGGAAATTTTGAAACGGCCGGCGCGCGTCGAGATCCTGCTGATGTGCTCGCCATTGCTCCTCGGTGACGCCTTTTTGCACGACTTCCTGGCGCGTTTTCCCGAGATGTGCGGCGGCCGGCAGGCCAGAGTGGCGCACGGGATCGGACAAATAGGTGAAGCGGAGGTTCTCGTCCTGCTCCCAGAACCAGTCGGACGCCGACTCCGCGAAATCACGGAATCGTTGTTCGCTCTCCTTGAGACGCGCCTGGGACGCTTCGCGCTCGGTGATCTGGCGGAAGTGCAACAGGGTGATCAGCAGCCC
>DATDHA010000075.1:0-2529 GCA_036521815.1 Alphaproteobacteria bacterium
ATTGCCATTGTCCGCATCTCGCGTCGGCGTCGGCGCTATGGTGCCGCGTGACGGCGGGGGATTCGCGATGAAGATCAGAACGCTCGCCATTCTTGCCGCCGTCACCGCCGTCGTCATCATCGGCGCGGTCATCGTCAATACCCGCGAAGTCGCATATACGACCGGCACGGGCGGTGGTCTCCTCCTGCCCGATTTGGCGGCGAAGCTGAATGACGCGGCGAAGATCGTCATGTCGTCGGATGCCGGCAAGTTCACGATCGAACGCGGGGAGAAGGGCTGGACGATCGCCGAGAAATATGGATACCCCGCGAAGTTCGACGTCGTGAAAGCAACACTCCTCGGCCTCGCCGAACTCAAGACCGTCGAGGCCAAGACAGCCGAGCCTTCGCTCTACCCTCGCCTTGAGGTCGAGGACGTGGGTGCCGGAGCAAAATCCGCGATGGTCACGGTCGAGGACGCCAAGGGTGCGCCACTTGCGAGTGTCATCATCGGCAAGGAGCGGCTCGGGCGCGGTGGGGGCAGTGCGGCCGAATTTTACGTGCGCAAGGCGGGCGATAAGCAGTCCTGGCTCGCGAGCGGCACGCTCCAACGCAACGACGACGTCAAGCAATGGCTGCATCGCGATCTTGTCTCGATCGACCGCGAGCGAGTGCGCGAGGTCGACGTAACGCCAAGTGGCGACGCCGGCGAGACCGACAAGCCATACCGATTGACGAAGGAGAAAGCGGGAGAGGGCGATTTCACGCTTGAGGGCGTTCCTCCGGACGACAAGGTAAAAGCGCCCTACGAGGTGGACGGCATCGCTGGCGCCCTTGCAGCACTCAATGCCGACGATGTCCTTCCGGCCGCAAGCCTGGGGCCCGACGCAAAGCTTGTGCGCAAGCTTGAATTCAAGACTTTCGACGGCCTCGCGGTCGTCGTGGGGCTCTATCTCCAGGACGACAAGACGTGGGCGAAGATCAGTGCTGCGGCGGATGCGGCGGCACCCCCAGCAAGCACAGGTGCCGCAAGTGCGGAAAAACCCGCGGCGACGGCGAGTGCCGCCCCCACGGGTGCGCCGTCGAATCTCATGACGGCAGACGAAGTCAAGCACGAGGTGGAGGAAATCGACTCGCGCGCAAAGGATTGGGTCTACGCTCTCGAGGCGGGCGACCTCGCCAATCTCGAAAAGAAATTCGCGGACTTGATCGAACCCAAGGACAAGTCGAAGCCGAAGTCTTGAGGGTCTCTTTGGATAATCCCGTTGTCGTTCGAGACGACTGTTCGGGCTCACGCGATGATCGCGCCAATGCCGAGGCCCAAATACTGACATAATTTCAGGCCAGTCTCGCGGGAGACTGCCGGCCAGGGCTGGCGGCGGCAAGGGGCCAGTGCCGATTTGAGCCCACGTCAGTTATCATCGCCAAGACGCAAGCTGATCGCTGCACTCACGCTCGCCGTCGCGGCACTCGTGGTATGGATCGGCGTCAGTCCGCCACGCCCACTCGAAGCGGCGACGCTTCTATATGAGCTCGCGACCAGCCGGGTGCCCGACGCAACGCCTGCATCCATGAGCTGGGCGGCGAACGGCCGACGATATTCCGGCGATCTCTATGGCGGTATGGATGCTCGGGCCGCACTTCTCCTCGTACCCGGTGCCGCCGAAACCGGGAAGGACGATCCGCGCCTGGTCGCGTTCGCGCGCGGCCTTGCCGCCCACCGGTTTCTCGTGCTCGTGCCCGACCTGCCAGGTCCCAAGGCGCTGCGCATCGGCCGCGAAGACATCGGCGAAATCGCGGATTCGGCCGCCTATCTTGCCACGACTTTCGGTGGGCGAGGTCCTCTCGGCATCGCCGCGATCTCCTACGGTGTCGGTCCAGCGATCCTCGCCGCCCGCGATGCGCAACTCCAGGGCAAGGTCAGCTTCGTCGTCGCGACCGGCGGCTATTACAACACGACGAGTGTCGTGACGTTCTTCACCACGGGTTTTTGGCGTGAAAGCGACGGCGACCCTTGGCGCCACGGCAAGCCGAATGCCTATGGCAAGTGGGTATTTGTGTTGGCAAACGCGGCCCGGCTCGACGACGGGGGCGACCGGGTGCTGATCGACGGAATTGCGCGGGCAAAGCTCCGCGATCTCAGGGCCGATGTCGCTCCCGCCGAAGCCGCCCTCGGCCCCCAGGGTCGCGCCGTGATGGCGCTCCTCGATAATCGGGACCCGGCACTCGTGCCGCAACTGATTGCCACCCTGCCCGTGCGCATCCAGGACGAGATCGCGGCACTCGATCTTTCGAACAAGGATCTTTCGGCATTTCAGCCCCGTGTGCTGCTCATTCACGGCCGGGACGACGCCATCGTGCCCTATAGCGAAAGCCTGTCGCTGGCCAAGGCACTCGGGCCAAGGGCACGGCTTTTTCTCCTCGACAGCCTCAGCCATGCGAGCTTGACACCAGGCTCGCTGGTGGACGTTTGGCGCCTGTGGCTGGCCTGCAATGCACTCCTGCGCCTGCGCGACGGCGGCTGAGCCGGGTTAGCGGACCATCAGTGGAA
>DATDHA010000076.1:0-4627 GCA_036521815.1 Alphaproteobacteria bacterium
GAGGTTGGCCGCCGACCCCCTCGACGGCCCGGAATCGGCGCGGACCATGCCAGAAAGTCGGCCATCGCGCAACCCGATTGCCCACCTTCCGGCACTCGGTGGGTGGGTCTCAAACCGCCAGCGGTCGCGGCCGAAGGCGCAGCCAGGCAATTGCAATCGCGACGATAACCAAGCCGGGCAGAATCGCGAGGTTGACCGCCGTCCAGCCGAAATGATTCTGGATCGCCCCCGAGCTGAGCGCACCTATCGTTACGAGCGCGAAGACCGACGTGTCGTTGACCGCTTGAACTTTCGCCCGCTCGGCCGGCTTGTACGTGTAGCCGAGGAGGGTGGTGGCGCCGATGAAGAGACAGCTCCACCCCACCCCCAGGAGGAACAGTGCGGGCCAAAAATTCGAGAGCGAGGCGCCCATCAGATTGATGCCGAGGCAAACGAACATCAAGACGACTCCGATGGACATGATCCGGAGCACGCCGAATTTTTGGATGAGGTGCCCCATGACGAAGGCAGGGGCATACATGCCGAGCACATGCCACTGTATTACGAAGGCTGAATCGCCGAAGGAGAGGCCACATGCGACCATTGCCAGGGGCGTCGATGTCATCACGACGTTCATTGCGAAGTAGCCGATGGTGGCGCCGAGGAGTGCGACGACGAACGCCGGTTGGCGCGCGATTTCGGCAAGGGGCCTGCCGCTGTCGCGACGCTCGGCGGCGCTGAGTGCCGGCACCTCGACGAAGCGCAGCACGATGAACGATGCCACGCCAAGGGCGGCGACGACGAGAAAGCTTCCCGCAAAGGTCACGGGGGCGAGCAGGTCCCTCGCCCAGATCGCGAGCGTCGGGCCGCAAAGTGCCGCGACCGTGCCGCCTGCCATCACGTAGGAGATTGCCTTGCTCCGCATCTCCTCCCTCGCCACTTCGCCGGCGGTGAAGCGATAATACATTGCGAAGGCATTGAAGCTGCCGAGCATGGCGCCAGCCAGGCAGTAGAGTGCGAAGCTCCCGATTGAAAGCGAATAGGTCGCGAGAAGACCCGCACCCATCAGGATCAATGTCGCGATCGTGAACCCGTTTCGCCGGCCAACTCGGCGCATCAGAAGCGAGGCCGGCGTCGTCGACACCATCATCGAAAGAAACTGGAGTGCAAACGGCAGGGTGACGAGGGTCTTGTCCTCGGCGATGGTCTGCGCTGCCAACGCGGTCGTCGTCACGACCAGCGAGGTGACCGTGTTGGCCAGTGCTTGAAGCAAAAAGAGAAGATGGATGTTCTTGTCGAACTTGAGGACATGAAAGCGGCTCATCGGCCGCAACATACCTCGAAGCGCGGTGTCCGCTCAAGCGAGCGGGCCCGCAAGTCAGACCCGCCCGGCACGCAAGTCCGGCTAAACGCCGCGCTCCATGGCGTTCAGGATCAGCACGTCGTGCACGACCCCAGCACCGACGATCTTCCGGCTGATCGCCAGCAGCCGCTTCTTCACGAGGTGCAGATCCACGGTGCGGTCGTCATAGATGCCCGTGCCGAACACGCGCTGAAGGTCGCTGATATATCCATCACGGATACGGGGCATCAGGTCCTCGACTTTCGAGCGCTTGTCCGGCCCCTCGAGCTCGATGGTGATCATGAGCGTCACAAGCTTGCGGACGTCGTTATGCCGGATGACCGAGACGAGAAGCGGGGCGAGCGAGACGAAGCGCATATCCCCGCGCATGGCGGCCTGGGCGTCATAGGGGTCCTCGCCGACGAGATCGTTCGGGTCGTGTGACGGTGCTGGCACTGAGGGTTGGGCGTGCGCCGGCCCTGCCCCGGGCAAGGTGCCGAGCGCCAAGAACAAGCCTATGACGAGCGCGCGCCTGGGCACCGCTTATCCCTCCACTCGACCGACCAGCCGGGATTTTCCCGCTTCCAGGGTAAAGAACGGGTAAAGAGGGCGCGTTGCCGGCGGGGCGGTGCTGTGGGCCTCGGCTAGAATCGACTGTCAGAAATCATGGACTCGCTTGCAGCCCATGCTTCGAGACGCGTGCAGCGCACGCTCCTCAGCATGAGGTTGTTTTTATAAAAGAAAGTCCTCGTCCTGAGGAGCGAGCGAATGCGAGCGTCTCGAAGGGCGAGGTCACGTCGTGGCAATTCGCGATGCCAAGCACTAGAAATGGCGATAGCCCGGCTGGGCGAATGCCATTTCCCGGCCCTCGTGGTCGATCACGCGCACGGCTTTGCCCTCCTCCATCGCGCCGATGCGCGTAATCGGCGTCCCAAGTTCGCGGCCGAGAGCCACGAGTGCCGCTTCCCGGCTTGGTTCGGCGGTGAAGAGAATTTCGTAGTCATCCCCGCCCGTCAGGACGCTTTCCATGAGTGCGGCATCCATCCACGTCACGGCTTGCCCGGCCTGCGAGAGCGGTATGCGCGCACTTTCCACGATTGCGCCGAGGTGCGAGGCATCGCAAATATGCTGAAGGTCGCCGAGAAGGCCATCGGAGATGTCCATGGCCGCATGGGCAATGCCACGAAGGCGGGCTCCAAGCGCCAGACGCGGCTGCGGCAGGTGGTAGCGGTCTGCGAGATAAGCGCTATCCGTCGAGGAAAGACCCGCAAGCTCTCCCCGGATCGCCTTGAGACCCAAAGCCCCGTCGCCGATGGTGCCCGAGACGAATATCGCGTCCCCGACCTTGGCAGCCGAGCGCAGAAGGCGCTCCCCCGCAGGGATGGCGCCGATTGCCGTAAGGGAAAGCGATAGCGGACCGGGAGTCCGATCGGTATCCCCGCCCACGAGCACGAAGCCGAATTCTTCCTGATCGTGTTTCAATCCCTCGGCAAAGCGCTCGAGCCAGGCGAAGTCGACGCTATCCGGGAGCATCAGGGCGAGGGTGTAGACAAGCGGGCGCGCGCCCTTGGCCGCAAGGTCGGAGAGATTGACGCGCATGAGCTTGCGCGCGATGAGATCGGCGGGATCGGCGGGCAGGAAATGGACCGAGGCGATGAGCGCGTCCGTCTTGACGACGAGTTCCTCGCCGGGTGCCAGGAGTCCGCCCGCCAGGCGCAGATACGCAACGTCGTCCTCGAGGCCGCACGCATCGGGAAAACGCGCCGCAAGAGGTGCGAACAGCCGTGCGATCAGCTCGAATTCGCCCGGCCGCGGCCGCCCCGCTGCATTGCCCGGCACCGCTGGCGATCCCTACTTTGGCAGGGGATCGGGTATCGCCGCGTGCGCCATCTCGGCCTCGCGCAGCACGCGCGCGAGGCGATCGAGGACGCCGTTGACCATTCCGATCTCCTTGCCTTCAAAGAAGGCATGGGCCACGTCGACATATTCGCTCACCACCACCCGTGCCGGCACGTCGGCACGGTGGAGAAGCTCATATGTGCCCGCGCGCATGGCCGCCGCCATCACCTTTTCGATGCGCGCGAGCGGCCAACCTTCGACAAGCGCCGAGCCGATCAGCCGATCGAGTTCGGCCCGTTCCTCCGCGACGCCGCGCACGATCTCCGCGAAGAAGGCCTTGTCCGCCTTGATTGCGTCTTCTCCTTCGCCGAGCTCGGCCCCTTCGCGATGAAGGAAAAACTCCGTCACGACGGTGTCGGCGCCGGCATCGGACATTTCCATCTGATAGATCGCCTGCACGGCCGCCAGGCGCGCCGAACTCAAGCGCCGCACATTTGCCGGCGATTTTCCTTCGGCTGCGATCTTATCGGGGCGCTCCACCATGATCATTCAGCGCGGAAACAAGCGAAAGGCGCGCTTGTGATCGACCATCGCGAGGCACGCGCGCGCCGCCTCACCGCCCTTGTTGCGTCCCGCAAGCGAGGCGCGCGCCCACGCCTGCTCGCGATTCTCGACGGTGAGCACGCCGAAACCGAGCGCAAGGGTGTATTCGATGGCGAGCGCCTGCAGTCCCCGCGCGCACTCGTTGCACACGAGGTCATAGTGACTCGTCTCGCCGCGAATGACGCAGCCGAGGGCGATGAAGCCGTCGAAGCGCGGACGCGCGGTATAGAAATCGCGGCTGCGGATCGAATACTTGATCAAGGCGGGTATTTCGAAGGCGCCGGGAACGGCAATCCGTTCATAGCTCGAACCCGCCTTCTCGAGCGCATCCATCGCACCGCGCGCCAACTCGTCGGCGATATCCTCGTAGAAGCGCGCCTCCACAATCAAGACGTGCGGTGCGTCGGACATGTCCGTTCAATCCTCGCCGGTTGGAATCGGCCGTTGCTCGACCACGCTGAGCCCATAGCCCTCCAAACCGACGATGGTGCGTTTGGTATTGGACAACAGGATCATATCGCGCACCCCAAGGTCGAGCAAAATCTGGGCACCGATACCGTAATCGCGCAGACCGGTCGTAGCCCCCGCACCACCCGTCACGTGCGCCGTAACCATGTCCGATAGCCGGGTGGCACTCGGCTCCCGGATCAGAACGACCACACCCCGACCGGCTTCGGCGATCGTCCGCATCGATGCTTCGACTTCGCCGCCGCGCCCGCCGCTACGCTCCCCGATCACGTCGTGGAGCACGTCGAGCGCGTGCATGCGGACGAGCACCGGGCCTCCCGCCGACACGTCGCCCTTCACCAGCGCGATATGTTCGGCGTACGCGATCTTATTGACGTAGACCACCATGTGGAACTC
>DATDHA010000077.1:0-2663 GCA_036521815.1 Alphaproteobacteria bacterium
CCTCCCGTTGGGAGGAGAGGGAAGGGTGAGGAGGGCTTCGCGACTCCATATCATCCGATCACGCTCTAGTGTGGCTTCGAATCCGAAATTCGCTCACGGTCCCGCTCCCAGATGTGGCGAATTTCGGACTAGCCACACTAGAGCAACATGGTGAGCGGATCTTGGATGAGCTTTTTGAAGGCCGCGAGGAACTCGGCCCCGATCGCCCCGTCCACCACCCGGTGATCGACCGAGAGGGTGCACGTCATCATCGTCGCGATCGCGAGTGCGCCGTCCTTCACGACCGGGCGCTGCTCGCCGGCACCGACCGCGAGGATCGCACCCTGCGGGGGATTGATCACCGCCGCGAATGTGCTGATGCCGTACATGCCGAGATTCGAGATCGAGAATGTGCCACCCTGGAATTCCTCGGGCTTGAGCTTGCCTTCTCGCGCCTTTTGGGCGAGTTCCCTCATCTCGTTCGAGATTTCGGCGAGCCCCTTTTGATCGGCACCTCGGATGACCGGCGTGATGAGTCCGTTCGGAATCGCGACCGCGACCGAGACATCCGCGCGCCGATAAATCCGCACGCCGTCATCGTGCCAGGACGCATTCGCCGCCGGCACCTTCTTGAGCGCCAATCCCGCGGCACGGATGACAAAGTCGTTGACGGAGAGCTTGAAGCCCGGCTCGCCCTTGGATTTCTCGCCCGCCTTCGCATTGAGTTCCTGGCGGACCTTGAGGAGTGCATCGAGTTCGCACTCGATCGACATGTAGAAATGCGGCTGCTGGAGCTTCGCTTCCGTGAGACGACGCGCGATGACCTTCCGCATCGTCGTGTGCGGCACCTCGACGTAAGGCGGCATGCCGGGAACTTCCAGGACCGGTGCTGGCTTCGCCGCCGGTGCGGGCGCTCCTGCGGGTGCACCACTCGGGCGTACCGCGGGGGCACCGCCGCTCAATGCGCTTTCGACGTCGGCCTTCACGATGCGGCCATGGGGTCCGCTGCCGCGAAGTGCCGCGAGGTCGATGCCGGCCTGCTGCGCCATGCGCTTTGCAAGCGGGCTCGCGAAGACGCGGTCTTGACCATTGCCGGCGTGGGCCAAGAGCGGCAAAGGTTGTGGTGCCGCAGCGGCTTTCGGCGGCGCTGGCGATGCGGCCGCCGGTGCTGGTGCTTGCGTCGGTGCCGGTGCCGCCATCGGGGCTTGTGGGGGAGTCGGCTTCGGTGCCGGGGCGCTTACGATCGATTTGGCGTCCTCCCCTTCGCCGAGCAGCACGGCGATAGGTGTGTTGACTGCTATTCCCTCCGAGCCTTCGGGGAAGAGGAGCTTGCCGATCGTGCCCTCGTCGACCGCCTCGACTTCCATCGTCGCCTTGTCGGTCTCGATCTCGGCGAGCACGTCGCCCGGCTTCACCGTCTCGCCTTCCTTCTTGAGCCACTTGGCAAGCTTGCCCTCCGTCATGGTCGGCGAGAGCGCTGGCATCAGGATTTGCGTCGGCATGAGTACTCCCCCAAGGAGCGCCGCGCGGAATTCATGCGGCGCGTCGTCGGTTCCTTATGAGCGGTAAAGAACCTTTTTCGCGGCCTCGACGATCTGGTCGGCGTGCGGCAGCGCGATACGCTCCAAATTCGCCGCGTAGGGCAGTGGCACGTCGATGCCCGACACGCGCGCAACGGGTGCATCGAGCCAGTCGAATGCCTCTTCCATCATCACGGCCGCAAGCTCCGAGCCGATGCCGGCGAACGGCCAACCCTCCTCGACCGAGACGAGGCGGTTCGTTTTCTTGACCGACTGGATGATCGCCGCGATGTCGAGCGGGCGGATCGTGCGCAGATTGATGACCTCGGCACTGATGCCCTCCTTCGCCAGCCCATCGGCTGCCTCGAGTGCGCGCTGGACCATGAGCGAGAAGGCGGTGATGGTAACGTCCGTCCCTGCCCGCTCGATCTTCGCCTTGCCGATCGGGACGATCCAGTCCGGATGGTCGGGAACCGGGAAGCTGTGGCCGTAGAGAATTTCGTTTTCGAGGAAGATCACGGGGTTGGGGTCGCGGATCGCGGCCTTGAGCAGGCCCTTGGCATCCTCGGCCGAATAGGGCGAGACGACCTTGAGGCCGGGGACGTGGCCATACCAGCTCGCGTAGCACTGGGAGTGCTGCGCCGCGACGCGCGACGCCGCACCGTTCGGTCCGCGAAAGACGACTGGGCAATGCATCTGCCCGCCCGACATGTAGCGCGTCTTGGCGGCGGAATTGACGATTTGATCGATCGCCTGCATGGAGAAGTTCCACGTCATGAACTCGACGATCGGAAGCAATCCGTTGAAGGCGGCACCGACGGCGAGACCCGTGAAGCCTTGCTCGGTGATCGGGCTATCGATCACCCGGCGCTCGCCGAATTCCTCGAGGAGACCTTGGCTCACCTTGTAGGCCCCCTGGTACTGCGCCACCTCCTCGCCCAAGAGGAAGACCCGCGGATCGCGGCGCATCTCCTCTGCCATCGCATCGCGCAGCGCTTCGCGCACGGTCTGCGTCTTGGTCGGCCCTGAATATTCGGGCGTTGCGACAGCAGTCGACGCCAGTGCCGGCCGCGGCGGGGTCGCTGGCGCTGGTGCGGCCGGCATCTTCGCTTGCGGGGGTGCCGGCGCTTTCGCAGCCGATTGAGGTGCCGCAGCGGCGGGAGC
>DATDHA010000078.1:0-5892 GCA_036521815.1 Alphaproteobacteria bacterium
GACTGGACCAAGCCGGAAGCGGACGATTTCACCAATACACCGGCGAGCAACTACGGATGCGCGAACGCGACGAATATGGGCCTGATGGTCGCGAATCCGGCCGATCTCGTGCGCGGCTCGTCCGACGGCTCCGCTGACGGCGATTATGGCGCCATTGGCATCCAGCACTACCGCAACGGCGATGTCTCGAAATCGCTCAAGCCCGAATTGCCGAAGCTCTACAGCGGCGGAGGTGGAAATTGAACGCGCTTTCTCCTGTGCGTGGCGAGAAGAAACCGGCGGCCGGACAGGCCGACACGGCGCCGCTTGCCGCTTTCGTTGGCGACGACGCCACGCGTGCGGCCCTGGCCGGGGCACTCGGCGCCGATTGGCCTGCAACATCGGTCGTGCTTGGCGGCGTTGAGCAGGCGATCGCACATCTTGGCGAGGACCCTTCGGCGCGCTACCTCGTCGTCGATCTGTCCGGTTCCGAAGATCCAATGTCCGAACTCGATCGGCTTGCGGAGGTTTGCGCGCCGGGCACGGCCTTGATCGTGCTTGGCGAACTCAATGACGTCGGTCTTTATCGCACGTTGCGATCGGCCGGTGTCGCCGATTACCTCGTGAAGCCGGTGACCAGCGAAATGCTTTCCGCGGCACTGAATACAGTGCGGCGGCGAAATGCGGCGGCGGCGGCGGAGCCCGAAAAAGCGCCGGCACAGTCTTGCGATGTCATCGCGGTTGTCGGCGCGCGCGGCGGCGCGGGTGCCACGACGGTCGTGACGAATTTGGGCTGGCTCTTCGCGACCGTGGAGCAGAAGCGCACCATGATCGTCGATTTCGACCTCCATAACGGTGCTGCAGCGCTGGCGCTCGACGTCGAGCCGAGCCGCGGCCTTTGCGAGGTGCTCGAAAATCCCGATCGCATCGACGGCTTGTTCGTATCGAGTGCGGCTTCGAACCTCGGAAACAATCTTTTTCTCCTCTGTTCCGAGGAGGCGTTTGACATACCGACGATGGCGCGTCCGGGTGCGGTCGAGCTGCTCGCCAAGGAGCTTCGCCACGACTTCTCGCGTGTCGTCTTGGATTTGCCGCGCAGCAATATCGAGCTCATGCGCCAGGGCATGGGCGAGGCCAACACGATCCTGATCGTCACGGACTTCTCGCTCGTGGGCCTGCGCGACGTGAGCCGGCTGAAGGCATTCGCCAAGGCCAACGCGCCCATGGCGAAGGTCCTGATCGTCGCCAACCGCGTCGGGTCCGCAAAAAAGGGTGAGCTGCCGAAGGCCGAGGTCGAGAAGGCGATCGGCGCCACGCTCGCCGCGGCAGTTCCGGAGGACAGCACGGCCGTCGCCAGAGCCATTAATGGCGGAAAGGCACTTTCCGTGGCCGCGCCGAGCAGCAAGGCGACCGCAGCCCTCAAGACCCTCGCCCTGGCACTCGGCAAATCCAAGGATTCTAAAAAAACGAACTTCCTCGCGCGCTTGCTCGCGGGCATCAAGCCAAGCTCGAGCTAAGGACTCACCGTGTTCGGACGACGCACCAGCGAGGCCGCCCCACCGCTTCGGCTTGTCGAGCCTGGTGCGGCCGCAAATAACGGGCCGGGCACGTCAGCGCAATCGGCATCGGCGGCGGCCGCTTCGCCTTGGGTTCTCGAATCCAAGGACCGGCTCGCCCCCGTGGTTCGCAATCTCGTCCCGCCCGCCGAGGCAAAGCGCCTCACCCGCGTGGAACTCTCCGACCTCGTACAGTCGGTCGTCAAGTCGTTCATCGAAGAGAACGGCGCCAAACCGAGTCCGGCCGACGAGCGGGGTTTGGTTGCAGCCCTGACGAATGAGGTGCAGAAGCCGTCCACCAACGAGATTTCGCTCGGCCCCCTGCCCCACACCCAAGAGCCGGTCGCCGTGGCCCCGACGCCGCGCAGCCCGATCGACATCGCGAAGGAGCATATCCAGCCCAAGTTGCTCTCCCGCGTCGACATCGCAGCTGCCTCCGCCTTGCCGCGCGACGAGCTCGGACGGCAGCTCGGCGAGATCGTGGCCGAGATCATCTTCGAAGAAAAGATGCAGCTCAACGCGCTTGAGCAGCGCGATCTCGTCACGAAGCTGCTCAATGACATGCTCGGCCTCGGTCCGCTCGAGCCGCTCCTGGCCGACGAGTCGATCACCGATATCCTGATCAACGGGCCGCAGCAGGTCTATATCGAGCGGGCCGGAAAGCTCGAGTTGAGCGGTGTGCGGTTCCGCGACGACAGCCATGTCATGAACATTGCCACCCGTATCGTATCGCGGATCGGCCGGCGCATCGACGAATCGAACCCGCTCTGCGACGCCCGCCTGCTCGACGGCAGCCGCGTCAACATCATCATCCCGCCGCTTGCGATCGACGGGCCGTCGGTCTCGATCCGCAAATTCTCCAAGAAAAAGATCACGCTCGATGTGATGATGCGGCAGGGAAACATTTCGCCGCAGATGGCGACCGTGCTGAAGATCGGCGGCCGTTCCCGCCTCAACATCCTTATCTCGGGCGGCACAGGGTCGGGCAAGACGACACTCCTCAACGCCATCAGCCAAATGATCGATTCCGGCGAGCGTATCGTGACGATCGAGGACGCGGCCGAGCTTCAGCTTCAGCAGCCCCATGTCGTGCGCCTCGAAACCCGGCCGGCCAATATCGAAGGCCAGGGCGAAATCACCATGCGCGAGCTGGTCAAGAACTCGCTGCGTATGCGCCCCGATCGCATCATCCTCGGCGAGGTGCGCGGCTCCGAAGCGGTCGACATGTTGCAGGCCATGAATACCGGCCACGAGGGAAGCCTCGGCACCATCCACGCCAACCGCCCCCGCGAAGCTTTGACCCGGCTCGAGAACATGGTCGGTATGGCGGGCATCAACCTTCCGTCCAAGGCCATTCGGACCCAGATCGCCGCGGCACTCGACATGATCGTCCAGGTGAGCCGCATGCGCGACGGTGTGCGCCGCATCACCCACATCATGGAAGTGGTCGGCATGGAAGGCGACGTCATCACGACCCAGGACCTGTTCCACTACGAGGTGGAGGGCGAAGGACCGGACGGAAAGCTCATCGGCAGATACAAATCCTCCGGCTTGCGGCCGCACTTCACGCCCAAGGCCGCTTATTTCGGGCTCGACAAACCGCTCATTGAGGCCGTGGCATGAACGGACTATTCGACGATTTCGATACGGTCACCACGCTCGTGAGCCTCGGCGGTGCGGCTGCCGTCGTGCTCCTCTTCTTGGGCATCGCGAGTTCGCTCAACACGGAGCGCAAGCGGATCATGCGGCGCCTCGAGCGCACGCAGAAGGGGCCGACGATCTCCACGGCCGCATCGAGCGTCACGGTCCGCATCGATGGCGCCGACAGCTCCATTCGCGGTTTTGACAAAATTATCAAGCGGATAATGCCAAATCCCGAGAAGTTGCGCGAACGTCTCGTCAGGACGGGAAAGCGCATCTCGCTCGGCGAATACGTGCTCGTGAGCGCCCTGCTCGTCGTCCTCAGTTTCTGCGCCCTTTCCATCTTCGCCGGCCTGCCGGCATTCGTCGGCGCGCTCTTCGGAGTGGCAATCGGCTTCGGCCTGCCCTACCTCACCGTCGCCTTCCTCGCGGCGCGCCGGCTCAAGCAGTTCACGACCATGTTCCCCGAGGCGATCGAGCTGATCGTGCGCGGCCTCAAATCGGGCCTTCCGGTCACGGAGTCGATCAAATCGGTCGGTGCGGAAATGGCGGACCCAGTCGGGATCGAGTTTCGCCGCATCGCCGATTCCTTCTCTTTTGGGCAGACGCTCGAACAAGCGCTCTGGACCGCGGCGACGCGGCTCGACACACCGGAATTCCCCTTTTTCATCATCAGCCTTTCGGTCCAGCAGGAAACCGGCGGCAACCTCGCGGAAACCCTTGAGAACCTCGCGAACATCCTGCGTCGGCGCAAGCAGATGAAGAAGAAGATCCGGGCGATGTCCGCCGAGGCGCGCGCGAGCGCCATGATCATCGGGTCGCTGCCGTTCATCATGTTCGGCGCACTCATGGCGATCAATGCGGACTACGCCATGGTGCTCATCGACGACCCGCGTGGGCGGCTGGTCCTTTTCATGGCCGCCAGCTCGCTTCTCACCGGAATCGGCATCATGTTCAAGATGGCAAGGTTCGAGATATGAACGGCACGCTCCCCTTCGGCATTCCGCTCGACGACTTCCTCGCCTTCGCTTCCGCGACGGCTGCCTTCCTCGTGCTGCTTGCGATCTGGCAGGGCCTTGTGGTGCGCGACCCGCTCGCAGCACGCGTTCGAGCGCTCGCAAACCGCCGAGATGCGCTCAGAGCCGGCCTGCGCGCCAATCGCGGGCATGGCACGCGAGGCGAGTTGCGCGAATCCGGGCTCAGCCTCGTCAGGCGCGTGGTGATGCGGCTCAACCTCTTTCGCGGTCAGCAATCCGAACGCATCGCCCTGAAGCTCGCGCGCGCGGGCAAACGCTCGAAGGATGCGGTCGTCGTCTATCTCTTCTGCAAGTTTGCCATGCCGTTCATCCTGGGCGGCGTAGGCGTGCTCATGTTCAATGTCGTCGACGCGGACTCGATCAATCCGGCGGTGCGCCTCCTGATCCTGAGCGGCGGCTTCATCGCCGGGCTCTATGCCACGGATATCTATCTGAAAAATGCGACCAACAAGCGTGTCGCCAAGATGCGCAAGGGCCTGCCGGACGCGCTCGATCTGCTCGTCATCTGTGCCGAGGCGGGCCTGAGCCTCGACGCGTCGATGACCCGCGTCGGGCGCGAGATGGCCAATGCGTGCGCCGAGCTGGCGGAGGAGTTCGCCCTGGCCGCCCTCGAACTCGGTTTCCTGCCCGAGCGGCAGAAGGCGCTCAACAACCTGGTCGACCGCACGACGATGGCGGAAATCCGCAGCCTCGTGAACAGCCTCATGCAGACCGAGCGCTACGGCACGCCGCTTGCGCAATCGCTGCGCGTTCTCGCCGCTGAGTTCCGCGACGACCGCCTCATGCGGGCGGAGGAAAAGGCGGCAAGACTGCCCGCCACGATGACCGTGCCGATGATCCTCTTCATCCTGCCCTCGCTTTTCATGGTGCTGGGCGGCCCGGCTGCGATCCAGACGATGGACACGCTCTCGAAGATGTAAGCGCCAGCGTGCTTAGCCCGCGTTTTCCCCATGGCATGCGATTTTGCGGTATAGGTTGGCGCGTTCTCGTGTAAGAATCCGCGATACCCGTGAACACCGCTCGAGAGCGGAACGGATATCATGCGCATGCCGCCCGTCCGCGATGAACCTTACTTCCCGCCCCCGCACGGCGGCCTGTGGCTGCGCGCCGAGGCCGGCGAGACGGGGCTCGATCCCGGAGCGCTGGCCGCGGCCGCAGCCCATGCCGCGGCGCACGAAACACCCTGGTCGCGCGACGTGGAGAGCGAAATCGTCCGAGGCTTTTCGGAGCCGCCACCTTGGAACGAGATCGTCGGACCGGTAGCACCTCGCGGCGGACCCAACGGGCTCGTCCTGCACCGCGGCATGATCGTCGCCGAATGGGGCGACACCGGGCGCGTCGACATGAGCTTCAGCATTGCCAAGAGTTATCTCGGTCTGCTTGCCGGAATCGCCGTCGAGCGGGGCCTTATCGGCGATCTCGACGAGAGGGTGGCGAGGCTCGTCGACGACGGCGGCTTCGACCCGCCCCATAACGCCAAGATTACTTGGCGCCATCTCCTTGAGCAGACGTCGGAGTGGGAGGGAACCCTGTGGGACAAGCCCGACCTCATCGACCGCAATCGCGACCTCGGCAACGAAGCCAGCGGCAAAAAGGGAACGCCGCGCGAATTGCGCGAGCCGGGCAAATATTGGGAGTACAACGACGTCCGCGTCAACCGCCTCGCCCTGGCACTCCTC
>DATDHA010000079.1:0-2562 GCA_036521815.1 Alphaproteobacteria bacterium
ATATAGCGCGCCACGACCACGGCCTCGGTATAGTCGCGTTCAAATGCGGAGTGGCCGCCAGCACCGATTTGTGCTGCAAGCATCTCGTCATCGAGCGCGCGACGAATTCCATGTGCGAGAGCAGGTGCGTCGTTGACGGGCACAAGAAGCCCGCTCTTGCCGTCCTCGACAATCGCGGCCGGGCCTTGGCTTGCCGCTGCGACAACCGGCACGCCGCGCGCCCATGCCTCGATCACCACGTTGCCGAGCGGCTCATGCCGTGAAGGACACACGAGAAGATCCGCCGTTGCAAGGAGTGCCGCCGTGTCATTGCGCCAGCCGAGAAGGCGCAGGCGCGGGCCAAGCCCGAGCCGAGCCGACAGGGCTTCGAGAGCCCGGCGCTCGGTCCCCTCTCCGGCGATCCAGCAATGAACATCCGGAAGTTGGGCAAGGGCCGCAAGCAGAACATCGAATGCCTTGTTCCTGTGCAGCCGGCCGAGGGCGAGGACAAGCGGTACCGTGTCCGGCGTGCCCACGCTGCTGCGCGCGAGCGGGGCCACGCGAGTGGCATCGACGAAATTCGGCAGATAGTGCGCGCGTGCCGCGGGCCAGCCGGACCTCAGCAGATAATCCACGATATCGACCGTGTTTCCGATCAGATGATCGCACGCCCTGTAATAGTGGAGATCGTAATAGCCGCCGAGGCGCGCCACATGAACGAACGGGATGCCGTTGCGCGGCCGTGGACATTTCCGCGTGGCGCGGTTCATCCAGGTGAACACGACGTGAGGTGCGAACGCATTGATTTCGCGCCGCAAGCCGAGCCGCGTCCAGCAGTCGAATGGGCCGCCAAAGGGCAGCTCGACGGCGTCAACACCCTGCTTGCGGAGCGCTCCAGCGCGCTCTTCGTCGCGGCGGATGACGACGCGCTGATCGAGGCCGGCGCGCGCGAGTGCCGGCACGAGGCGCGTGAAAAATTCCTCCGCCCCGCCATGATGGGCGCCCGCGATCGCCTGCAGGACCCGCAGAGCTTCCATCAGTCCGTCTCGAGCCTGGCCTTGAGATAGGAAAGCAGCGGATATAATCCAGCCATCAACGCGATGAGAAAGCCGTAGGGACCCTCGCGATAGCCTTTGCGCGAGACGTAGCATTTGAAGAAACGCGAGAAGAGGCGCCGGACGTTCGCGGGGAATGAACCGATCTCCCCACTCGCGCGCAAGTCCCGGGCACGCGCCGTGGTGTATCGATCGAGGCGCTTGAGCATGTCCGAAATGTCGCTGTCGACATAGTGCACCATCGACGTCTTGAGCCAGCGCCGCTCGCCATTGAACGTCACCTTAGGGTGGATCCGCTGATCGCCCCAATGCTTCGAACCGCGCGAGAAGAGCCGTGCCGTGGCCGAGACGCCCCAAGCCCCGCCCCAGCCGTAGCGCACGAGCCGCTCACCGACATAGTTGTCGAACGGGATAAGAAAATAGCCGGGTGCGGCGTCGGCGATCGTGGCGCGGATTTCAGCGGCGAGTTCGGGCGTGACGCGCTCGTCCGCGTCGACCTCCAAAATCCAATCGCCGCGGCAGGCGTCGATGCCCTCCATGCGCCGCGGCCCTTCGATCTCCCAGGCACCTTCGAGGACTCGCGCGCCGTATCGCAGAGCGATCGCCTTCGAGCCGTCCGTGCAGCGGTCGAGGACCACGACGATCTCATCGGCGAAACGCAGGCGATCGAGACAATCGGCGAGCTGGTGTTCCTCGTTGCGCGCCACCACGAGCGCTGAAACGGTCGGCATCGATTGCGCCCCGCTCGCCCGGAGATGCTCGATGGCGCTCATGCTGCCCGGCCCAGACTACGGCGCCAGAGCTGGATCGCGGCATTTTCCACCATGTCGACGGTGAGGCTGTCCATCAGCGTATCCGTCGTGCGGTGGTCGTAGCCCGGCCAGCCGACGAGTTCTTCGTAACGCAGCTCCGTCGTCACCGTGCCCGCATGGGGGCCCCAGGGAGCGTAAACTTCGACTCTGCTCGGCCCAAAGAGGCCAAGCGTGGGCACGCCCGCGGCGGCGGCGAGGTGCATGAGGCCCGAGTCGTTGCCAATGAAAAGCGCGCACCGACGCAGCACCATGAAAGCGGTGAGGAGATCGATCTTGCCGATGAGATCGACGCGCCGTGCTGCACGGACGGACGCGAGCACCGGCTGAGCGAGGTTTCGCTCCGACTCCGCACCCAAGATCACGACGCGAGCCGACGGCAGGATGCCATCCGGCGCGGTGAGGCGCTCCAACAGTTCGGCAAACCGCGCACCGCGCCACATCTTGCCACGCCAGTTCGCCGTGGGAGCCACCGCCAACGCCGGCGGGCCGTCGGGCAGGACATATTCTGCGTTGCGCCAATGCTCCGGCGCTGTCCAGATCCGGGGGCCAAGCGCATTCTCCTCCCCAATCACGCGCGCGAGGTGGAAAAGGCGATGCACCATCTCCTTGCTTGGCTTCGAGACGTAGCGCCTCCCGGCCACGAGGAAGTATGCAATCGCCGAAGCGCGGAGATCGACGACGATGTCCCAGTGATGCAGTGCGACCTGGCGCCACAA
>DATDHA010000080.1:0-2901 GCA_036521815.1 Alphaproteobacteria bacterium
AGGCCGTTGACGAAGGCATTTTCCTGGTTTGAAAGGGTTGTGGTCTCCTTGTCCACTTTTTGCCGTATGGCTGGATCGACCGTCGAGGCGCCGGCATGCTGCAGAAGTGCAGACTCGCCAATAGTACGGCCTTCCTTGCGCTGCACGTTCGCGTCCTTGTCCTGATTGAGCCCGAAGACCGCCTGGCGCCCTTGTTGGGCAGCCGTGAAGTCGGTCGTGCCACCCGCACTCGACGGCGGACGGAGGCTGTAGTCGGGCGGCAGAGTCAAGGGTGGCCGCTTCGAGCTGAACTCATCCGCCCCGTCAAGGCTTTGCTGCCGCGCATTCGAGTCGCCTATTCCGGCGACCGACTTGATCGTATCGCACGCACTCAATCCGGCAAGGGCCAGGAGTGCGGCCAGAACCCTCAAGCTTGCCCCGTTCTTCATCGACCTCGAACCCTCATGCGATATGGCACCGGGGCCCTCGCTGGGCACCCTGTCGGCGAGCCTAAGTATTACGGCTTTCCCGCCGGCTAAACAAGGCTTCGGCCAGCAAGACGGCAACTCCCACGTTTATTGCCGAATCGGCCAAATTGAAAGCCGGAAAGTGATATTCGCCCCAGTGAAAATCGATGAAATCGGTGACCGCCTGCTGGTAGAGCCGGTCCGCCACGTTGCCGAGGGCACCGCCTGCGATCAGGCCGACCGCAACGGAAACCCATCGGTTGGCCGTACGGCGCTGCCAAATGAAGAGCCAAATGACGACGGCGAGGGCGAGGCCGGAGAGGGCCCAAGGCGCCCATGCTTCCTCGCCGCGGAGCATCCCGAAGCTGATGCCCCTGTTGAAGACGAGGACGAGATTGAGGACGGGAAGAAGCGGAATGACGCGCGGGGGCTGCATCACGAGTTCGACGATGCACCATTTGCTGATCTGGTCGAGCACGATAACGACGAACGCGAGTGCCGCCGCAAGACCGCTTGTCCGCTGCCAGGACACCGTGCCGCGTCCTTGCCGCTCGCTCGTCATCATCGATTCGGGCCTTTTTTGAAGCTCATGGCGTCTTCTTGGGCTTTTCTTTGGCAGACCGGAACGGTGTTGCCGGCCAATTATGCTCCCATCGCTCTGACGCCAGGATGACGCGCGCGCGGCGGCTATCTTCGGTCATTTCGGCGATCAGATCGGCAACACTCTCGAATTTTATTTCCGGCCTGAGGTGATCGACGAGGGCGACCCGCAGATGGCGGCCATAGATTTCGCCCGAAAAGTCGAAGAGGTGCGTTTCGAGGAGCAGGGTCTTGCCGTCGAACATCGGACGCACCCCCAGATTCGCGACCCCGTCATGCCACTGGATCTCGTGGCCGTGGTCGATGCCCGCGCGCACGGCATAGACCCCGCGCGCCGGCTCGAGAAAGCCATCGAGTGCCAAGTTCGCGGTTGGGTAGCCGAGGGTGCGGCCGCGCCGGTCGCCGGGCTGCACGCGCCCTTCGATCTCCCAATAGCGGCCGAGAAGCAGTGCCGCGCGCGTGGGATTGCCAGCCTGCAGATAATCGCGCACCCGCGTCGATGAATAGATCTCGTCGGCCGGCCCCCGCACCCGGGTCAAGCAGGTCACGCCGAAGCTGGCAGCCTTGCCGAGCGAGGCGAGCAATTGGGCGTTGCCCCCACGCTTGTGGCCGAACGCGAAATTGTCGCCAACGACCGCGTGGCGGATGCCGAGCCCGGCGACCAGCACGTCAGCGACGAAACGCTCCGCGGTGAGTTTCGAGAGTGCTTCGTCGAAGGTGAGGACGAAGAGCTCGTCGACACCGAGCGATTGGATCAGCCGCGCCTTGATGCGAAAAGGGGTGAGCCGAAACGGCGGCAATTCGGGGCGGAAAAAGCCGCGTGGATGCGGCTCGAAGGTCAATACGGCAAGCGGTGCTGCCATACCGCGCGCGAGGCGCGCTGCCTCGTCGATGATCGCTTGATGACCGCGATGGATGCCGTCGAAATTGCCGATCGCAACGACGGCGCCGCGCGCATTCTCCGGAAGCTCGGTATAGTGACGAAAGACGCGCATAGCTCCGGGACCCGCTCGACCTCCAGCACCTTGCCGATGTTTGGCTTATAGCGGTGCGAAAGCCAAGCGTCCATCGCCGCCGCGCGCAATGCCGCACGGGCGGCACAGAATGCGCCAAAGGATGTCCGTGGGATGCGGGTGCCGCAATCCGGCCAAGCCGTGCGTCAGGCCCGCGCGCGGGAAGGCACCATGACCTGAGCCTCGCCTTCGAGGACGACCCGGTCGCTCACCGTGCAAACCGTCATTAGCGTCACCTTGCGCTTGGCGCGGTCGATCGCGGTAATCGTGACGCGCGCATTGACCGTGTCGCCCGAGCGCACTGGCGCCTTGAATTTGAGGCTTTGGCTGAGATAGATGCAGCCCGGCCCCGGGAGCTTCGTGCCGAGCACCGTCGAGATGAAGCTCGCGGTCAGCATGCCGTGCGCGATGCGGCCCTCGAACATCGTATTGGCCGCGAATTCATGGTTCAGGTGGACCGGATTGAGATCGCCCGAGATGCCGGCGAAAAGCACGATATCCGCATCGGTTCTCGTGCGTGCGTAAAGGGCGTTCATGCCCGCGGCGAGATCCTCGATGTAATAGCCGTGCAACTCGTCGTGCGCCGCCTGCCGCCGGTCGCCCACCATCTCGAATGCCATCAAGCAATCCTTTCTTGTTGCGCATCGGGCGCCAAACGTGATGCGCCGCAATATTATATTGCGGCGCACTGTAAATAATTTATGAAAAAACGCAACAAAGTTTCCGGCTACCGAGCCCTGGGGCGAGGGTAGGTCAAGCTTTTTCAACGACTTATCGGTGATTCGCCGGAAACTTATCGCTGATTTGCCGAGAAATTGGCCGGCCGGGCGACTTTCGCAAGT
>DATDHA010000081.1:0-9485 GCA_036521815.1 Alphaproteobacteria bacterium
CGACGCCACCTCGTTCAAGGCCTCTTCGAAGTTCTCGGCGTGGCTAGAGCGACCGTGTGCACGCAAAAGTTTCACACAAGCGCCTCCATGGAGGATCCAGAGTGCTGCCACGCGGGCGTCGTGTTCGCGATCGTTCATCTCGATTCCGGCCCTCGATCAAAGTTGGCAACCGATAGCGCCATGCTAAGCCCAGGATGGTTAACGAACCGTTGGCATCGCATCAGGCTACCGGTTGTAGCTTTGTCAATATTTTGACACAAATGGGCGGTCAGCCACAATAGCTTGATTTCACGACAAAGACGCCGACACAAGACCCGAGCGTCGGCTCGACGGAAATCGTGGCTAGGTGCTCGCGACATACTTGTTGCGGTGACACAAGACGACTATCTTTTTTCCATAAGCAAAATCGGTGGGGAGGGCACGGAGCGGGGTTTCCAGCGCCCCGAGTCATTGCTCCTTCTCAAACTTATTGGGGATTTCGTGTTCGGGGGAACACGTATTGCGCGCGCCCAACCGGTCGCGCCACGCACCTTAGGAGGCGAGGCCATGACGAAAGGAGCAAAGCTTACCGAGACCGGCAACACATTTCCGCACGTCGACTATGAGCGGCTAATGGCGCTCAGTAGCGCCAATGCCGACGCGTTTATGAAGGCGAGCGAAGCCATGCTCAAGGGGTTGGCGCAGCTCAATGGCGAATTGGTCAGCTTCACGAGCTCGCGACTCAAGGAGCAAGTCGAAGGCAGCCAGGCGATCGCTCAATGCAGCAATTGGAGCGAAGCTTTCGAGAAACAGATGTCCATGGCCCGCACAGCGACGGAGCAATATCTCTCCGAAGCGAGCAAACTCGCCAGCCTCGCAACCGAACTGACGATGGCAAGCTGGGCGCCGTTCGAGACCTATCTGAAGACGAGTGTCGCCGAGCAAAGCCTCCACGGGAAGAAATCATAAGGCCTGCCGGGGTTGCGGCGGACGTTGGCGCGCCGTCGTCGGGGTGGATGACGGTCGGCGCCGTCAGACGCCCCGTTTTCCAGGGGCGAGGGCTCGCAAAGCGCTTTTGAAGCTGCCCGTCATTGGCGGGCGGGGGAAGATTGATATGCCTGAAATGGCCTTGGACAAGGAAGCCATGCGCCGCTATTGGGTCGCGCGCGGCTCGGCGTGGGATCGCTGGGCGGACGTTGTCGCGACGCCGGCTGCGCGGATGAATGAACCGCTCATCACGGCGGCCCAATTGAGGCCAGGTCTCAGGATTCTCGATCTCGCATCCGGTACCGGCGAGCCAGCGCTTACGATCGCCGAGCGCCTTGGCCCAACGGGCGAGGTGGTGGCAAGCGATCTCGTCGCCGAAATGCTCGCAGGCGCTCGAAGACGCGCCAAAGCGCTCGGCCTCGCCAACATGTGCTTCGAATTCGCGGACATGGAGGCATTGCCTTTTCCCGACCGGCGCTTCGACCGCGTCACGTGCCGATTCGGAATCATGTTCGTGCCGAATGCACAACAGGCATTGGCGGAGGTGCGGCGCGTGCTCGTCTCGGGCGGGCGTGCTGCATTCATGGTGTGGGGACCGCGGGAAGATACCACGATGTTCCGGATCATCGTCGCCGCCGCGGACCGCATCCTTGGTCACGATCCCGAGCACGACATGTCGGCCATATTCCGCTTTGCGGAGCCGGGCAGCCTTGCTGGCCTCTTCGATCGAGCGGGATTCGTCGACATCAAGGAGGAAGATTTCCGCCTCTCGGGCAGCATGCCCCTCGGCGAGCCATTCTGGCGGCCGCAAATGGAGATGTCGCTCGGAACCCGGATCGCGAGCGCTGGTGGCGAAAAGCTGCGGGCATTGGAGACCGCGATCGCGGACGCATTCAAAGGGGAAATCCAGGACGACCGCTACGTGCTTGCGGCACATACCCGCATCGTGAGCGGCTTGGCACCCTGACGCCCTGGTGCCGTCATTCTTCGCTGTTTGCGGGACGATAGCGCTTTGCCGTCTCGCGCGCGAGGCGATGGAATTCGACGTAGCTGAACGGAATACTCGCCACGTAGATGAGCCCGAACGCAGGAAGTGTGGACCAGGGTGCCCCAACGACGAACCCCGCCGTCAAGCCAACCAGAAGAAGCAGCGGCAACACGTGGCGCTGCGGCACACGGATGCTCTTGCCCGAATAGGTCGGCACGCGGCTGACCATGAGGGCCGAGACGCCGACGATCACCACCGCATTGACCAAGATGTGACCGAAGAAACTCGATCCAAGTTCGAAGCTCACCATCATCGGCGTCAAGACGAGCCCGGCCGCCGCCGGTGCGGGCACACCCGTGAAGAACTTGTACGCCCAGGGCGGCAGGTCGCTCGCACCCAAGCGGGTGTTGAAGCGCGCCAGCCGCAGCGCGCAGCAGACGCAATAGAGCAGCACGATGGCCCAACCGATGCTGCCTGCGGTACTCATCGTCCACTGGTAAAGAAGCACTGCGGGCGCCACACCGAAATCGACGACGTCGGCGAGTGAATCCATCTCGGCGCCAAACTTGGTGCTGCCGCCGAGCATGCGCGCGATCCGGCCGTCGAGCGCATCGAGTATCCCGGCAAGGAGGATTGACACGACCGCGTGTTCGAAGCGGCCTTGCAGGCCGAAGCGGATCGCGGTAAGGCCCGCGCAAAGTGCGAGCACCGTCAAAATATTCGGGATCAGCTTGTTGAAGGAGAGGTCCTTCAGGCGGTGGCGGGGGCCGGGTGCCAGCATCAGCGCACCTCTCCAAGACGCCGCGGCTCCTGGCTGCGTAGATCCGCAATGACGGTTTCCCCGCCGATGACGCGCTGGCCGGCCGCGACGAGCGGTGCAACGCCGCTCGGCAGATAGACATCGACCCGGCTGCCGAAGCGGATGATGCCGATGCGCTCCCCGGCTCGCACTTGAGCACCATCGTCGACGTGACAGACGATGCGGCGCGCGACTAAGCCGGCAATCTGCACCACGGCGAGCTCGCCCGATTGGCCGTTGTTGTCGATCGAGAAGCGGAGCGCCATGCGTTCGTTATCCTCGCTCGCCTTGTCGAAGGATGCGTTGACGAACCGGCCCGGGCGATAGACCTTCCGCACGAGGTGCGCGTCGCAGGGTGCGCGGTTGACGTGCACGTCGAAAATGTTCATGAAGATGCTTACACGCGTGCGCGGTACCGAATCCATTTCGAGCTCCGCCGGCGGCGGCTCCTCGACGATCGGCAAGACGACTCCGTCCGCCGGGCTGATCACAAGCCCGCCACGCGCAGGCGTCACCCGATCCGGATCGCGGAAGAAATAGGTGCACCAGGCCGTCAGAACGACACCCACCCATCCAAGCGGCGTGCTGAGCCAGAACAGCAGCGCCGTTGCGATGGCGAACGCAGCAATGAATGGCCAACCTTCGCGATGAATTCGAATGACGAGGCTCGTGGGCAACGCCTGCGCCCCCGGTTGTTGCAAGGTCGCGCATTCTACCGGCGGCAAGGCACTGGATTAAAGCGGAAACCGTCGCGTCGCGCGGGTTCGGGGGCTCGTTTCCCCATCGGTCGGGCAGGCATTGTTTACGGGCGGGTTATTGTCGACGGGAGCCCGACCGATGGCATTCTCTGATTGCTGTTGCTCTTAGGTCCTAATTGCTCTTCGGCACGACGAACACCTGACCGGGATAAATGAGGTCCGGATCCTTGATTCGGTCCTTGTTCGCCTGATAAATGACCGTGTAGCGCGGGCCTTCGCCATAATTCCGACGGGCGATCCGCCACAAGCTGTTGCCCGGTTGCACCACGATCCTCCCGCCAGCCGCCGCCAGTTGCTCCTGTTCAGCGCGCGAGAACGGCAATGCGAGACGCTCCGTCACCTGCCCCGCACCATTGACTTCATCGAGACGCAAAGTGTAGGACCCGGCACCGATTGCCTTATCGGGCTCCAACTTCCATTGCCCGTCGGCGCCGATCTCGGCGCGCCCAATCAATTGATTGTCGAAGTAAGCAAGCACCGACGATTTGGCGGTCCCGTGTCCGCTCAAGATCAGCCGCCCTTGCTCGTCGTAATCGATCGCATCCAGGCTGAAGGTCGGCTTGGTCGAGGAGCCTCCGCCCGCTTGCGGCGTTTGCAGGACCTTGCTGGCCGCCCCCCCTTGGCGCGGAATTGCGACCGCGAGGGCGCCGCTGCCGGTGTTGGACTCCGGCACCACGACGACGACCGTACGCTCCGAACTGAGCGTGCTGCCGTCTGGAAGCTTTGCCGAAAGACTGAGCTCGTGATTGCCGCTCGCAAATGACTCGTCGGGGGTCAGCACCCACTCGCCGCGTGCATCCGCGGTGACTTGGCCGATCACCTTGTCGCGGTCGAGCACGATTACCGTGGCACCCGGTGCCGCACGCCCGGCTATGACAGCATGCCCTTGTTCGACGCGCACGACGTCGAACGACGGCGCTGTATCGGTCTGCGCGGGTGTTGTGCCTGGGGCGGGAGGCTGCGGCGCTGGAGCGGTCGCGGTTTCGGACTGAGTCGAGGGCGCGGCGGGCAGTGTGCTTTGGGTCGTTTCGCGATTGAACCGAAGGAAGAAAAGTGCTGCTGCCACAATCGCCGCAATCGCCAAAATGCCTAAGATGAGCGACCGCCTCATCAAACCCTCATTCCTGGCGGCCGTACCGGCCACCGCCGGGAAGGAAGGCTAATACGCGTTGGGGGTCGTTGCAACAGAACCTCGCCGGCGGCAATCGGCGCACTCACGACTTGGGCTTGGATTTCGCCACCCGATGGTGAATTGGCGGCAGCGACTGGAGATAGACGGCAATCGCCATGCGGTCGTCCGCACTCAGTTTGCCAGTACTCTCGCTCACGACCTCCCCCATGCTCGCGCCCAAGGAATCGCCGCCGGGCGTCAAGCCGGTCTGGAGCGCGAAAGTTATGTCCTCGAGGGCCCATTTCCCGATCCCGGTCTCCTTGTCGGGCGTCAGGTTAGGTACATGATCGCCGTCGGGCCCATCCTCGGTGCCGGCAAGGGTCATGTCCCCATCGAGAGCACCCAACCGTGTGCGCGGCGTGTGGCATTCGCCGCAGTGCCCGAGCGCCTGGACAAGGTAGGCGCCCCGATTCCACGCTGCCGATTTTTCAGGATTGGGCTCATATGGCCCGCGCCTGAGATAGAGCCAATTCCACACCACCATAAGGACACGTACATTGTACGGGAACGCGACTTTGCGCGGCGTGTTGGGCTTGGTCACCGCGGGCACGGTCTTCAGATATGCAAAGAGATCGGCGATATCCGTATCGGTCATGAGGGTGAAGGAGGGATAGGGAAATACCGGGTAGAAATGGGCACCCTTCGGCCCGACGCCGTCGCGGATGGCGCGGCGGAAATCCGTATTGCTCCACTTGCCGATGCCGGTCGCAGGATCGGGTGTTATGTTGGGCGAGAAAAAGGTGCCGAATGGGGTCGCGAGCGCGCGGCCACCGGACAGCAGTGCACCTTTGTTTTTCTTATCCGTGTGACATTCGACGCAACCGGCCGCCGCGAGGACATAAGCCCCCCGCTCGGCCGACGGTGCGGCGGCAGCCGCCGTAGCATCCTCGGCCCGCGCACACTGCCCTATCGGTAGACCGGCGATAGCCAAGCAGGCTGCGAGGCTCCAAATCCACGCTCCCGCACCCGTCCAAATCCTCATGCGCCTACAGGCCCACTCGATAGGGAATGCAAATCGCCCGGCGCATCGCCCAAATCCGACTCCGGCTTTGCCCCGGCCATTGCGGCAGAATGTCTATTCCTTCGGCTTGCGGAAGGGCTCATGGCAACCCCCGCAGGCGTTCTTGCCCATCGCCACGGCCTGTTGAAAAGTGGCCGCTTGGTCGCCACCCTTGGCTACCTCGATCAGCTTCGAACTTTCGGTCGTCAGTTTTTCCGCCGCAGCCTTGAACTCGTCCATCTTCTGCCAAATCTCGGGCTTGGCGCGCGTGTCGCCGGCCTCGGGGCCGGAACCCGGAGGCACGAGGTCGGGAATGATCTTGCTGAGGTTGTTGATGTTCTCCGCATATACGACGACGTGCTGAGCGTTGAAGGGGACCTGGCCTTTGATCATAAGGACGATATTGTCCAAACTAGCCCCAATGCTTTTCATGACGTTTTGGCGATACTCGATCGCCTTCGCCATGTCGGCGGCCTGGCCTTTCAACGCCACTCCCGTCAGTGCGAGGCCGAAAACGCCGACCACACATGCCATTCCAATGATGCGCCGCATATGCCCTCCCCGTGAAAATTTTCAGCCTGGATCCGTGGGACGATCGCTACCCACTCCCTCGCCCGGCACCTCCCGCGCGGTCGAGCCCCGGGACTTTGCCGAGATCAAGACGCAATGAGCAAGCATCTCTTGATCAAAATTGCTTGAGGTTCGTCTTTGCTACACCCTAATGACAATGTACCGAAGGGCCATATAATCGGAAAGGATCGAAAATCAGGCGGAAGGCGCCCGCTGCGCAGAGCGACGGGCGACGACCCGCTAATCAGGGCTTCGATGGTCAAAATCACCTCCGTCTGCGTCTTTTGCGGCTCCTCCTTCGGCCAAGCGGAGCGATATCGCGAGGAAGCTGCCCGCCTGGGCGGTCTCCTCGCCGAGCACGGCATAGCGCTTATCTATGGCGGCGGGGGCGTTGGCCTGATGGGCGTCCTCGCCCAGGCAGCCCTCGCGGCAGGCGGCCAAGTGATCGGCGTCATTCCACGATTTCTCGAGCGCGCGGAGCGGGGCGTTCACAGCCTCACGCGTCTCGAGGTTGTCGAGAGCATGCACGAGCGCAAGGAGCGGATGTTCGCACTTTCCGACGCATTCATCATATTGCCCGGCGGATTCGGCACACTCGACGAGACCTTCGAGATCCTGACCTGGAAACTGCTGGCACTTCACGACAAGCCCGTCGTGCTTGTCGATCTCGACGGCTACTGGCGTCCGCTCGAGCAACTCATCGACCACGTCATCGCCAACGGCTTCGCGCACGCCCCATCGCGCGCCTCGTTCCGGACGACCCAGAGCGTGGATGCTGCACTCGCCGAAATCGCGCGCGCCCCGCAACCGAGGGTCGCGCCGGCGGCACCCGAGCGGCTATAGGTGCTAATTCGGAGGCACATCATCGCTCGACCCTTGCGCCGCGGCTCGGGAATGCTATTGTCCGCGCCAATCGAGACTTCAGCCGGCGACCGCGGGCAGGTTCATTCCAGGGGACTCAACCGATGAAGAAGGTCAAGGTCGTAAATCCGATCGTCGAACTCGACGGCGACGAGATGACGCGCATCATCTGGCATCTCATTCGCGAGCGCCTAATCCTTCCATACCTGGACGTTAAGCTCGAATACTACGACCTCGGCATCGAGGCGCGCGACAAGACCGACGACCAGATCACGATCGATGCGGCGAACGCGATCAAGAAGCATGGCGTCGGCGTGAAATGCGCGACCATCACGCCCGACGAGGCGCGCGTCAAGGAATTCAAGCTGAAGAAAATGTGGCGCTCGCCCAACGGCACCATCCGCAACATCCTCGACGGAACGGTGTTCCGTGAACCGATTATCTGCAAGAACGTGCCGCGCCTGGTTCCCAATTGGACCAAGCCGATCGTGATCGGACGCCACGCCTTCGGCGATCAATACCGTGCCACCGATTTCAGAATACCCGGCCCCGGGAAGCTCACGATCAACTTCACGCCGAAGGACGGCAGCGCTCCCATCAACCACGACGTCTTCGACTTTCCGGGTGGGGGTGTGGCACTCGCGATGTACAATCTCGACGACTCGATTCGCGGCTTCGCGCGTGCCTGCTTCAATTACGGCCTTTCCCGCGGCCTTCCGGTCTATATGTCGACCAAGAACACCATCCTCAAGGCCTATGACGGGCGCTTCAAGGACATTTTCGAGCAGGTCTACATCGCCGAATTCAAGTCGAGGTTCGAAGCGAAGAAGCTGACTTACGATCACCGCCTGATCGACGACATGGTGGCTTCCGTCCTGAAATGGCACGGCGATTTCGTGTGGGCGTGCAAGAACTATGACGGCGACGTGCAGTCGGACACGGTGGCGCAGGGTTTCGGCTCGCTCGGCCTCATGACCTCGGTACTGCTCTCGCCCGACGCCAAAACCGTCGAATCCGAAGCGGCGCACGGCACGGTCACGCGGCACTATCGCCTGCACCAGGAGGGCAAGGAAACCTCGACCAACCCCATCGCGTCGATCTTCGCGTGGACGCGCGGCCTCAAATCCCGGGGCGAGTTCGACAAGACGCCCGAAGTCGTCAAGTTCGCCGATATGCTCGAGAAGGTTTGCGTCGAGACGGTCGAGTCCGGCCATATGACCAAGGATCTCGCGATCCTCATCGGTCCCGATCAGCCCTGGCTCAATACCCAGGCGTTTCTCGCCAAGCTCGACGAGAACCTCAAGGCGAAAATGCTTTAGCGACTCAGTTCCCGGATGCCGCGGTCGAGTCCGTCGAGCGTGAGCGGATACATCCGCCCACCGACAATTCCATGCACCATCTCGATCGAGGCGGTGTAGGCCCAGAAATGTTCCGGCACCGGGTTGAGCCAAACGGCGTGCTCGTAGGTATCGAGCATGCGGCTGAGCCAGACCTGCCCCGCTTCCGCGTTCCAGTGCTCGACGCTGCCGCCGGGTGCCGTGATCTCATAGGGGCTCATCGATGCGTCGCCCACGAAGACAAGCTTGTAATCCGTAGGGAACGTGTGGAGGAGATCGAATGTCGCCATGCGTTCCGTATTGCGCCGGCGGTTGTCCTTCCACACACTCTCGTAAACGCAATTGTGGAAATAGAAGAACTCGAGGTGCTTGAACTCGCCGCGCGCCGCGGAAAAGAGCTCCTCGCAAACGCGCACATGAGGAAACATCGACCCGCCAACGTCGAGCAAGAGCAGCAACTTGATCGTATTGTGACGCTCAGGCACGAATTTCAGGTCGAGATAGCCCGCGTTTCGCGCGGTTGCGGCGATCGTATCGGGTAGATCGAGTTCCTCGGCCGCACCTTCCCGCGCAAAGCGCCTCAGTCGGCGCAACGCGAGCTTGATGTTTCGCGTGCCGAGCTCGACTTGATCGTCGAGATTCCTAAATTCGCGCTTGTCCCACACCTTGACCGCGCGGTTGTTGCGATTGCCGTCCTGGCCGATGCGCACACCTTCGGGATTGTAGCCATATGCGCCGTAAGGCGAGGTGCCGGCAGTGCCGATCCATTTCGACCCGCCCCGATGCCGGCCTTTCTGCTCCGCCAGGCGCTGCTTGAGGGTTTCCATCAGCTTCTCGAGCCCGCCCATCGCCTCGATCTGCGCCTTCTCTTCATCGGTCAGGAGCAATTCGGCAAGCTTCTTGAGCCATTCTTCGGGAATCTCGGCCGCCACGTCGGGCGGTGTTTCGATGCCCTTGAAGCAGTGCGCGAAGACCCGATCGAATTTGTCGAGGTGGCGTTCGTCCTTCACGAGGGCCGAGCGGGAGAGATAATAG
>DATDHA010000082.1:0-4719 GCA_036521815.1 Alphaproteobacteria bacterium
TGCTAAGTCTTGATCCGCCATGGCAAAACTGCCGACGACCCGGCCAGCCAAACCCAAGAATGCCAGAACGGTGCCACGCTCGGCCATCGTCATCCACTCCCTTGCCCATGCCTCGGCGGCACTTCGGGCCGCGCGCGAGAAAAACCTGCCGGTCGAGCTCTGGAGTGCGGAGGGTGCTGCGGCCTATGTGGGGGCTGGCTGGTTCAAGGCCGTGATCGACTTGGCGCGGTCGGCCAATCCCGGTGCCGATTTCATCGCCGTGCTCGATTGCGCCGAACTACCCGGTCTCGCGCTTGGTGCATTTCGGATCGGGCTCAAGGCTGTCTGCTTTACCGGCCCAGCCAAGGTCGCGGCAAAACTCGCCGATATCGGCAGACAGGACGGCCGTGAGCTGCGGCGGCGGCGACCGAAAAAGGCACTCGATTTGCACGATGAAGCCAATCCGCCGGCGGCTTGCCGAAGCTGGCTCGCCGGCTGCAAATGACCCGACGGCGCGAAAGAACGAAGGCGCGCCCGGCGTTGCAAATCGAAGGTGGGTCGGCTATTCAAGTGCCGCTCTTCACGAGATGGGGACCAAGCCGCAGAGGCCGCCAAAATGAAAATCACGCCGCGCGTCAGACGCATTTTGGACAACTACGAAAGCGATTGTCCGGGAACGAAGGCCAACCTCGCTCGCATCCTCCTGCACGGCAAGTTGGGCGGGAGCGGCAAGCTCGTAATCCTCCCGGTCGATCAGGGCTTCGAGCACGGGCCGGCCCGCAGCTTTGCGCCGAACCCGCCCGCCTACGATCCCCACTATCATTTCGAGCTCGCGATCGACGCCGGGCTCTCGGCCTATGCGGCCCCACTCGGCATGATCGAGGCCGGGGCTGCAACCTTCGCGGGCCAGATCCCGCTGATCCTCAAGGTCAACAGCGCCAATTCCTTGGCGCGCGCCAAGGAGAGTGCGGACCAGGCGGTGACCGGTTCGGTCGACGACGCACTTCGCCTCGGTTGCTCGGCGATCGGCCTCACGATCTATCCCGGCTCGGACGCCGCCTACTCGATGATCGAGGAAGCTCGTGCGCTTGCCCATGAGGCCAAGCGCAAAGGTCTCGCCGTCGTGATCTGGTCCTATCCGCGCGGCGGCAATCTCTCGAAACAGGGCGAGACCGCAGTCGATATCTGCGCCTATGCCGCACACATGGCAGCACTCCTGGGTGCGCACATCATCAAGGTGAAGCCGCCGACGGAGCATCTCGAGCTCGACGCCGCGAAGAAGGTCTACGAGGCCCGGAAGATCGATATCGGCACCCTTGCGGCGCGCATCAAGCACGTGGTCCAGGCGTGTTTCGACGGCCGCCGGCTCGTGGTCTTTTCGGGTGGCGAGGCGAAGGACGAAGCCGGCCTTCTCAACGAGGTGAAGGCGATACGCGACGGTGGGGGCACCGGCTCGATCATCGGCCGCAACACCTTTCAGCGCCCGCGCGAGAAAGCGCTCGAACTGCTCGACACCATCATCGGCATCTACAAGGGCAAAGACTGAACGCGACCCCGCCGTGTCGGCTCTATTTGATCACGCCGGCCGCCTTCGAGCCGCGCGCATTTGCACGCGAACTCACTGCAGCACTCGACGCGGGCGACGTGGCGTGCCTGCAGCTCCGTCTCAAGGATGCCCCGGATCATGAAATCCTGCGCGCGGCCGAGATCGTGATGCCGATCTGCGTACGGCACGACGTCGCCTTCATCGTGAACGACCGCCCTGATCTCGCCAAGAAGGCGGGAGCGGACGGCGTCCATGTCGGGCAGGACGACGCCTCCTATCAAGACGCCCGGCTCGTTCTCGGACCCGACAAGATCGTCGGCGTCACCTGCCATGACTCCCGCCACCTCGCGATGGAAGCGGCCGACGCGGGTGCCGATTATGTCGCCTTCGGCGCCTTCTTCCCGACCTCGACCAAGGAGGCCAAATCCAAGGCCGATCCTGAAATCTTGCGTTGGTGGAGTGACATTATGACGGTACCGTGCGTTGCGATCGGCGGCATCACGGTCGATAACTGCGCCCCGCTCGTCGAAGCAGGGGCCGATTTCCTTGCCGTCGTGAGCGGCGTTTGGAACTATCCGAGGGGTCCCGCCCAGGCGATCAAGGATTTCAACGCGGCGATTGAGCGTGCCCGCGCGTAGAAGGGAACCTTCCTTACGCGACCCCAATCCGATCTAAACCGGCGCCCACAGCACCTCCTCGATCCGCTCAGCACCGGCAAGCAGCATGACGAGCCGGTCGACGCCGAGTGCGATGCCGGCACTTTCGGGCATCCCGGCCTCAAGGGCCGCGAGGAAATCCTCGTCGATGGGATAACGCACGCCATAGAGCCTTTCCTTGAGCGCCATGTCCGCCTCGAAGCGGCGGCGCTGCTCGCGGGCATCGATGAGTTCGCCGAATGCATTCGCCAATTCGAGCCCACACGCATAAAGCTCGAAACGCTCGGCCACGCGATTATCTTTCGGGCTAGGCCGCGAGAGTGCCGCCATGGAAATGGGATATTCGCAAAGGATCACCGGCGCGCCGTCACCGAGATGAGGTTCGATGCGGTCGAGCATGATGCGGAAGAAGATGTCCTCCCATCTGTCGCGCTCGCTCACGAAAAGGCCGATGCGTCGCGCCTCGGCCGCCAGCAGGGCGGGATCGGGCGCGGCGGGATTGGGGGCCGTCGCCAAGAGATCGATCGTGCAATATTCCGCGAATGCCCCGGCGACCGTCAGGCGGCGGGCGGGTGCCAAGGGGTCGCAGCGGCGCGCGCCGCGCGCAAGCGTTGCAACACCCGTGGCACTCGCGGCCGCACGCAGGAGGCCTTCGCAATCCGTCATCAGCGCCTCGTAGCCCACATGCGCGCGATACCATTCGAGCATGGTGAATTCGGGATGGTGGATGGGCGATCGCTCGCCATCGCGCCAGACGCGCGCGAGCTGGAAGAGCCGTTCAACGCCGGCAACGAGCAGCTTCTTCATCGCGAATTCCGGCGAGGTATGCAGATAAAGCCTGCGTACGCCGCGATCCAACGGCTCGGACAAATCGGTCGCGAGCGCCATGATGTGGGGTTCCATCCCCGGACAAACCTGCAGGTACGGCGTTTCGACCTCGACGAAATCCTGGTGCCGGAAATAAGCCCGGATCGCGGCGAGGACGCGCGCGCGCATTTCCAATGCGGGCCGACGGGCGGCGAATGCCTTGGGGTTCCACCACGTCTTGTCGAACATCGCGCGCCCTGCTCGGATTTGACTTGCGATTTACGCCTCCCGGAACCCATATACCCGAACTTTTCCGCCGACCCCAGCGCCGTCTCAGAAGGAGCGCATCGGCACATCGAATGCCTTGGCAACCCGAGCGCACGCCCATGACCGATAATGCAAAATCGCGGCACCCCGCCAAGCCCCGCCGCACCTTACGTCGGGCGGCCGACCTCGCCTCAGCGGGGCTCATTCCCAAAGAAGGTGTTGGCGAAATTGAACGCGTGGCGGCACGCTTCGCGGTGGCGCTGACGCCGGCGGTTGTCGATCTCATCGATCGAGGCGACCCGGCCGATCCGATCGCGCGCCAATACCTGCCCGACGTGCGCGAGCTTGACGCGGGGCCGGGCGAGCGGCCCGATCCGATCGGCGACGACGCCCATTCGCCGCTGAAGGGTATCGTGCATCGCTATCCCGACCGTGTCCTGCTGACGCCGATCCTTCATTGCCCGGTCTATTGCCGATTCTGTTTTCGGCGCGAGAAGGTGGGTGGCGAGCAAGCGATGCTGTCCGAGGCGGAGCTTGGGGCGGCACTCGACTATGTGCGAGACAATCGCGAGGTGTGGGAGGTCGTCGTCACCGGCGGCGATCCCTTCATGCTCCCATCGGCACGGCTCAAAACCATCATGTCGGAACTCGACGCGATTCCACATGTCGCCGTTGTCCGCTTCCACACCCGGATACCCGTGAGCGACCCCGCGCGCGTGAACCCAGCCCTCCTCGCAGCCCTCGAGACCGGAAAAGCGCTTTGGGTCGCACTCCATTGCAATCACGCGCGCGAGTTTTCGCCCGCCGCCGAGGCGGCGTGCCGCAGGCTCGTCAGCGCCGGCATCCCGCTCCTCGGCCAGACAGTACTTCTCAAGGGGGTGAACGACACCGCCGAAGCGATCGAGGCGCTCATGCGCGCCATGGTGCGCAACCGCATCAAGCCCTACTACCTCCACCATCCCGATCTCGCGACCGGGACAAGCCATTTCCGCGCCGGCATCGCCGAAGGCCGGGCGATCGTGCGGCGGCTGCGCGGCCGTGTTTCCGGCCTTTGTCAACCGATCTATGTACTGGATATACCCGGCGGATTCGGCAAGGCCCGAATCGGCCCAGATGACCTCGCGGAGGACGGCTCGATCGAGGATTGGAAAGGCCGCCACCACCCCTATCCGCCCCAAGCCGGAACCCTTGACCCGTTGCCTCGCACCAGCCGAGCTGTTAGGGTCCGCGCCACTTCCGGTCCGGACAGCAACGCCTAGTGTGGCGAACCCGAAATTCGCCACATCTGGGTGCGGGACCGTGAGCGAATTTCGGATTCAAAGCCACACTAGTAATATTTGGAATCTAGTGTGGTCTTCGGATTTGAAGTTCCTAAACGGGACTGCCGCCAAAATCATAGGAACTTCAAATCCACCACACTAGGTATGGGACTGACGCCGCAGGTATGGGACTGACGCCGCGGGG
>DATDHA010000083.1:0-9122 GCA_036521815.1 Alphaproteobacteria bacterium
ATTTGATAGGGCACACTCTGCGCACCCCAGATGTAGCGCGTCACGTCCTCGAAGATGAGGGCGAGGCCGAAGGTGAGCAGCAAGCTATAAAGCGGGTCGCGGCCATAGAGGCGGCGAATCAGCAGACGCTCGACGACCAGCCCGAGGGCCGCGGCGAGCACGGGTGCGAGGAGCAAGGCACCCCAGAAGCCGACATAGGGAATCAACGTATAGGCAAAGTAGCCGCCAAGCGCCAGAAACCCGCCATGGGCGAAATTGATGACGCCGCTCAGATTGAGAATGAGCGAAAGGCCAAGCGCCATAAGTGCGTAGAAAGCACCCACGATCAGCCCATTGAAGACATTGAAAAGGATCAGTTGGGTCATTCGGACGTCGCACTCCGTAGGCGTGGTCGATTCTTCCGATATCCTGAATGTCTTCGCTTCAATTTCGTCGCAAGCTGCAGGACGGCCACTTCCCCGGCACTCGCCAGCGAGACGGGAGGACCGCCGCGTTGGCGAACATTTCGGCGAAGCGGAGACCGCTCGCTCCGCGCACCCGGCGCCAGCCCGATGCGCGGATCGAAGCGATTGAGGTCAATGCGGCCGAGGCATCAGGCGGGCCAGGTCAGCTTGCACCCCGTCTCGGAACCGGGCGGTGCGGCGTCGGTGCCTTTGATCACTTCGGTGACCTTGAAGAGGTCCTCGTCCGTCTCGCCCTTCGCTTGAGCGTTGCCGACATAGAGGGATGGGATGAGCTGATGGTCGTCGGCGCGATAGAACGGATCGTTCGGCATCAAGGCAACCTCGGGCGGGAGCTTGAAATCCGCCATTGCCCTGGCGAGCTTGAGCGCGTCGAGAGACTTTTCCTGATTGGCGACCAAGGCGCAAGTCCACGCCGCCACATACCCGAACCAGGTGCGCGCGGTCGGAACCTTGCCGCTCTTCGCCTTGATGCCGGCGACGAACTCCTCGACATGCGGCACGCCGGGCTGGCGCCACCACCACTCGAACACCCATGTGCCGATGCGCGCTTCGGGCGGCAAGCCCTCGAGCACTTCGAGCTCCTGCTGCGCGCCCGCGATATGGAACTTCTTGTCGAGGCCGAATTGCACGGCCTGCTTCAGGGAGTTTACCGCGTCGTCGCCGGCCGTCAGGAAGATGATAACGTCCGGCCCCGCCGCTTGCGCCTTAATGAGATACGACGAGAAATCGGCCGTCGAGAGCGGGACGAGGTCGGCGCCGACCTTTGTGCCGCCCAATTTGGCGGCAGCCTTCTCGAGGCCCGCCTGAAGCGTATGGCCGAAGGCGTAGTCGGGCGTGATGTAGTACCACTTCTTCCCGGCGTTCTTGATAAGCGTGCCGGCGACGGCGTTTGCCTCCATCTGGGTCGTGTTGCAGACGCGGAAGACGTTCCAATGGCAATCGGTGCCCGTGACCGCGTCCGTGTGGCCGCCGGTGACGATATGGAACGTCTTGAGCTCGTTCGAGACCTGGCCGAGTGCGAGGGCCATCGCCGAGTTCACATTGCCGAGCAGGAAGTCGACCTTGTCGCGCTCGATGAGCTTGCGGCCCTTCTGCACGGCGGTACCGACGTCCCCGCTCGTCGAGTCCTCGACGAGAAGGCTGACCTGACGGCCGAGGATGCCGCCCTTGGCATTTATCTGAGCGACTGCGTACTCGCTGCCGATCTGCTCGTTCTTGCCGAGTGCTGCATAGACCCCGGTGAGCGGGTCATTGAAGCCGATCTTGATCGGCTCCTCACCACGCGCCTGGATGATGAAGGGACTTGCAACCTGTGCTGCACCGAGCACCAGGCCCGCTTTGACCAGCGTCCGGCGCTTCATGCCGAACATTAACGGCGTCTTTCCCATGTGTCTCTCTCCCTATCGCTTCAGAGTCCGTCTCGGGTGGGCCATTTCAGGGTCCTACCCCACCCTCCGGCCTTCGTTGTTCTTGCCATCGACCTGGCGAACGGCACCTGCCGACGGCGCCAGACCCTATCATATGGCGCATAGCTGGCAAGTCCGTTCCGTATGTCAGAAAAACATTAGAAAAGAAGCGCCTAAGCTACTTTCCGGCAACGATGAACACGCGCCTGAAGGGAAAAAGTGTCCGGCCGTCGGGTTCGGGCGGGTAGCAGATGCGTATTCGCGCGCGGTATTCGGCCTCAAAGCTGCCCCGCTCGTGCTCCTCGAGTGCGTCGAGGTAGGGGCGGAGGGCGGTAGCGCTGGTCCATGTCACGACAGGATCCTGCCCGCTTAACACGTGAAGATATTCGATTTCCCAGATATCGAGGCTCCGCGCACGCGGTGCGAGCAGGCGATGGTAGGCCTCGGGCGAGAGGACCGGCTCCGGTCGGACGAGGCGGGCAAGCCGCTCGCGCCAGGGTCCGTCGTCGATCGTATCGCGGATGGCGATGTGGGAGGGTGCGGAGAAGTTGCGCGGCATTTGGACGGCGAGTGCGCCGCCGGGTGCGACCTGGTCGAGAAGGTGGGGGAGGAGCTGCTCGTGATCGTCGAGCCACTGAAGGGCGGCATTGGAGAAGACGAGATCGACCGGCGCATCAGCGCGCCATGCGGCGATGTCGCCAATCTTCCACTTGAACCGCGGATAGTCTTTCCGCGCGCGCTCGAGCATGCTCGGCGCATTGTCGACGCCGACGATCTCGGCGTCCGGCCAGCGTGCGGCGAGATGCGGCTCGACATTGCCCGGGCCGCAGCCGAGGTCGACGATCCCTCGCACGCCATCCAACGGGACACGTGCGATGAGATCGAGGGCGGGCCGCAGGCGGTGGTCGTCGAAGGTGAGATAAAGTTCGGGGTTCCAGGTCATCGAACGATTTCCGTGCCATCTACGAGAAACGAAGTCTCTCGAATTGCACCGCAACTCTATAGCGGATTTGGTTCGGGTGTAATCCTTACGCGGTTCCGACACCTCCGGCCACGGTCTCTTGGCATGAGAGCCGCGGATATGGCGCGTTGCGCGGGTGGCGGCGATACGGCCAGCGAAGCCCATTGCGCGCGCGGCCGAGTGGGCGCAAGAAATGATGTCGTGCGAAGCATCCTGATCGTGCGGGCGGGTGCCGTGGGCGATGCCGTGCTTACGCTGCCGCTCCTGGAAGCGCTCGCCGAGGCTGGCGTCGAGCGCATCGGCGTGCTCGGCACGCCCGGCTCCTGGGCGTTTCTGGCGCCGGGCGGCGTCGAGCTCTTCGACTTCGACGGCCGCGAATGGCTCGGTCTTTTCACCGGGGAGACATCCCTTGGCCCCCGCGCAGAACGATTGGCGCGCGAGTTCGACGCCGCGATCGTGCTCCTTGGTCCGCAGCGCGAGCGTGTCGAGACGGCCTTGCGCGCGCTCGGCGTCGCGGCGATCGTGGGTGCGACACCGGCGGCCAAGGATGAGCGCGCGAGCGAAGCCGCCGTCGAAGCGGCGTTTGCCGAGCCGCATTGGCCGCCGGGACCCGCGCACGCCGCGAGCCGGCTCCTGCAATCCTTGGGTCCTCTCGGCGCAACCGCGTCTCGTCCGGCTTGGCCGGCAGCACCGAAAGTGCTCCAAGAGAGCCCGTTCCTGCGCGTCGAACCGCACGAGGTGGAGGGCATCGTCCGCACGCTCGCCATCGCACCGTTTGCACCACAGGGCATATTGGCGATTCACCCGGGAAGCGGCGGGGCGGCAAAGCGATGGCCGGCGGTACGATTCGCCAGCCTCGCAATCGCAGCCGAGGACCGATGGGGTCTGACGCCCATATTCGTCGCGGGTCCTGCCGACGCGGAAGTTTGGCGCCAAGTGCAAGAGGCACTTCCGCAGAGCTTCCGCCCGCGCGCGTTGCGCGAGCGCCCGCTTCGCGAGGTACTTGCCCTCCTCTCCGTCGCGCGCGCCTATATCGGCAACGATGCGGGTGTGGGCCATCTTGCGGCCCGGGCCTGCCCGACCTTGACGCTCTTCGGGCCGACCGATCCGGCGATCTGGCACCCCGTCGGCCGGCACGTCGCCACGCTCGAGGGGCCTCGTGGCCGGCTCAAAGACCTCTCCCTCGAATCCGTACTCGAGGCGCTCGCGCTAGTGTGGCGAATCCGAAATTCGCCACATCTGGGTGCGGGACCGTGAGCGAATTTCGGATTCAAAGCCACACGAGTAATATTTGGAATCTAGTGTGGTCTTCGGATTTGAAGTTCCTAAACGGGACTGCCACCAAAATTATAGGAACTTCAAATCCACCACACTAGTCCTCGGACCTTCAGCCCATCGAGTTCGGTAGAAGGGTGGCCAGGATCGGGAAAGCGATAAGGATGACGAGACGGAGGATGTCCGTGATCACGAACGGGATGACGCCCCAGAAGATCGTCGAGATCCGCACGTCCTTCACCACGCTCTTGATGACGAAGACGTTCATGCCGACCGGCGGATGAATGAGGCCGAGCTCGACGGTCATCACGATGATCACGCCGAACCAGACCGGATCGAAGCCGAGTGCGATGACGACGGGATAGACGATCGGGATCGTGAGGATGATCATCGCCATGGCGTCCATCACGCAGCCGAGTGCCAGATACATGAGCATGATGATGGCGAGCACGCCGTATTTCCCGAAACCGAGGCCGGTCAGGAACAGTGTCACGTTCTGCGGGGTTTGGGTGATCGTGAGAAAATAGCCGAAAAGCAGCGCGCCGATGAGGATCGTGAAGATGGCCGCGGTCGTGCGCAGGGCGCGCACCAAGCAGTCGACGAGTTTTGCGAAACCGAGCTTGCGGCGCGCCGCGGCGATGATGAAAGCCCCGCTGGCACCCATGCCGGCCGCTTCCGTGGCGGTGAACATCCCGCCATAGAGGCCGCCGATCACGAAGACAAAGAGAAGGGCGATCGCCCACACGCCGCGCACGGCATGCCAACGCTCCGCCCACGAGCTGCGCGCACCCTGGGGCAGATATTCCGGCCGTGCGAAGGCGATCGCCGTGATCGTCACGATGTACATCGCCGCCGCGAGCACGCCCGGCAATATGCCGGCGATATAGAGGCGTCCGATATCCTGCTCCGTGATCAGGCCGTAGACGGCAAGCACGAGCGAGGGCGGCAGCATGGCGCCAAGCGTGCCGCCCGCTGCGATAACGCCCGTCGCAAAGCTTTGGGGGTAGCGATAGCGCCGCATCTCGGGATATGCCACGGCGGAGAACGTCGCGGCCGTTGCGACCGACGAGCCCGAGATCGCGGCAAAGCCGGCACACGCCGCGATCGTCGCCATGCCGAGTCCACCCTTGCGGTGCCCGAGGAAAGCATTGGCGGCATGGAAGAGTTCCCGGCTCATGCCCGACGCCGAGGCGATACTGCCCATCAGCAGAAAGAGCGGGATGACGCCGAAGCTTGCGTCGGTCGCCGTGCGAATCGGCGATTGGGCGAGAAGCTTGAGTGCGGGATCGAGCCCGCCCAGGAACGCGAAGCCCCCGACGCCGACAAGGCCCATTGCGATTCCGATCGGCACGCGCAGCATCATGAGCGCAAAGAGCGAAAGGAAGCCCAGGATCGCGACGGGTTCTCCGCTCATTCCGCCCCCAATCAAGTCTCCGGCGGCATCGCCAGCATGCGATAGAGGCGCAGGATCAAAAGCGGCACCGATGCGAGAAGGCCGAGCCAGGCGAGGAGGAAAAAAATCCAGACCGGCAGATGCACGTCGAAGGTCAGGACGTTGTCGGCACGGGTGCCGGCGACTTTCTCCGCCATCATCCACGCGAATATCGCCATGCACAGGAGCGTTACCGCCGTCGCGGCGAAGTCCATGATGCGGCGTGCGCGGGGGCCGAGAACGCCCCACAGGAGATCGGCCGTGATGTGCTCGCCGCGATAGCCGGCGAGTGCGATGCCCCAGAAAATGATCACGCCGAGCAAGTTGCGCGTGATGTCGTAGCTATCCGGGATCGTCCAGCCAAAGACGTAGCGCAGGACGACCGAGACGAAGGTGAGTGCCGTGATGAAGGCGAGAAAGGCCCCCGCCAGCCGCTCGAAGCCGGTGATGACGCGCTCGAGACAGCTTTGCGAGGGCATCGCGAATCCGCTCAAAAGGCCGCGTGATTTTGTTCGAGACTCGCCTTGAGCGCCGCCATGATCTCGGCTGGATCATAGCCAGCACGGCGCGCACCCGCGGCCCATTTGTCGCTGAGCGGCTCGACAGCGGTGCGCCACGCCGCGATCTCCTCAGTCGTCAGCTTGTAGACGTCGTGTCCCGCTTCCTTGCGCATCCGCTCGCGCCCGGCAGCCTCGAAATCGGCCCATGGCGAAGCCATTTTCACCGCCCATTCCGTATTGCAATGGTCGTCAATGACCTTCTTCTGCGCGGGCGACATAGAATCGTATTTGGCCGTGTTGATCGCCCAAACGAAGGTGCTCACGTAGAGTGGCGCATCCATGTGGAACTTGACCACCTTGTCGATGCCGAAGAGGAACACCGAGCCCCATGGAAAGGTGATCGCGTCCGCGACGCCACGCTCCAGCACGTCGCGCGCCTGGGGTGCGGACGCCTGCACGTTGGTGCCGCCGAGCATGGTCACAAGCTCCCCGATGGTGGCGTCCGCCGGGCGGACCTTGAGGCCACGCAGATCCTCGGGAAGGGCGATCTTCTTGCGGGCGTGGAAGCTCCCGGGATCGTGGACGAAAGCAGCACAGAAGTGTACGTCCTTCATCTCGCGCGCGGCGTATTTGCGGTACCACTCGTCGATCGCGGCCGTGCCGCCCTTGGCGTCGGCGAAGAGGAACGGCAGTTCGGCCGCGGCGATGACCGGGAACCGGCCCGGCTGGTAGCCGGGGTTCACGTGAGTCATGTCGGCGATCCCGTCGCGCGCCATGTCGTAATGGTCGAAGGCCTTGCCGAGCTGCTCGGCGGGGAAAATCGTCACCTTGATCGTCCCGCCGGACTCCTGCTCGACGTCCCGCGCCCACGCCTCCAGTGCCGGCTGAAGTGGGTGCGTGGGCGGCACCCAATGGGAGATCTTGAATTGAACGGTCTGATCCGCGGCACCGGCCGGAACGACCCCGGCAAGGAAGACAGCCGCGGAGAGGGCGATGGAAATGGCCTTCATTGTCCCTCCTGCCAGTGGTCGTGCGTAGCACCCTTGGTATCGCGCCGTTCAATCGACTCGAAGAACGGTGCCGAAACTGCACCGGCGCACAAGCAGCGCTGCCTACAAACGACCGTCGCTCAAAGGATCTGCGACAGGAACTCACGCGTGCGCGCTTCGCGCGGGTTCGCGAAAAACTCGGCAGGTGGCGCATGCTCGACGATCACGCCATGGTCGGTGAAGTACATGTGGTCGCCAACCTCCCGCGCAAATCCCATCTCGTGGGTGACGAGGATGCAAGTCATGCCGTCCTCGGCGAGTTCCCTTATGGTGACAAGCACCTCCTTGACAGTCTCGGGGTCGAGGGCTGCCGTCACCTCGTCGAACAGCATGATCTCTGGGCGCATGGCAAGCGCGCGCGCGATCGCCACGCGCTGCTGCTGCCCGCCGGACAGCTCGCCCGGATAGGAATCCGCCTTGGCCTCGAGCCGCACTTTCTTGAGGAGCGCGCGCGCGCGCGTCTCAACCTCCGCCTTGTTTTCCTTGAGGACGTGGATCGGCGCCATCATGACGTTTTGGAGCGCGGTCTTGTGCGGAAAAAGATTGTATTGCTGAAACACCATCGAGACCTCGCGCCGCAAGGCCAGGAGCTCCTTGTCCTTCTTGAGATTGTGCACTTCGTAGTCGGCGACGCGGATGGTGCCCTTATCGACCGCGACGAGCGCATTGATGCAGCGCAGGAGCGTTGATTTCCCAGAACCCGAGGGGCCGATAATGCACACGACCTCGCCCTTGCTCACGTCCATCGACACGCCCTTGAGGACCTCGAAGCTGCCGAACGATTTGTGGACGTCGCGGATGCTGACGATTGGTCGGCCTTGCTGTGACGCCATCTCGATTTCCCTCACATATTGACCGCGAACTTGCGCTCAAGCCGCACCGTCCAGCGCGCGATCGGATAGCAGTAGAGGAAGAACCAAAGCAGGATATAGCTGTAAAACGGCAAGATGAGCTCCGGCCGGTTATTCTCGGCGCCGAGGATGTCGCCCGTGAGCGTCATCACCTCGCTCACGCCGACGATTGACGCGAGCACCGTGTCCATGGCAAGGATCGCGTAAAGGTTCATCCATGGCGGGAGCATGCGCTTCACGCACTGAGGCAGGATGATCATCCAAATCGTCTGCCGGCGCGTGAAGGCGAGCGAGCCCGCACTCTCCCACTGGCCGGTCGGGATCGACTGGATGGCGCCGCGCACGATTTCGGCGACGTTCGCCATGACGGGCAGCGCCAGTCCGAAGGTGGCCTTGATCCAATCGGGCAGCGGAATCGTGATCCCGGAAATCCGCACCTGGAACGGAAGCAGGAGCATGCAGAAGAAGAGAAGGACAAGCCACGGCGCGTTGCGGAAGAAATGCGTGAAGAACCACGCGATTCGCCTCACGGGTGCGAGGAGCGAGATTTGCGCGAGGCCCAGGAACACGCCGGCCGCCGTGCCGATCGCCATGGCGAGGACGCTGATCAGGAGGTTGAAAAGAAAGCCGCCGAAGAGCAGCGGCGTCCACTTCAGGAGCGTGGCGACGATCGAGGGATGTGCTGCAGCGTTTTGCGCCTCGGCAACGCCGGTTGCGAACACGAACACGACGGCCAAAAAAATGCCGTGCTGGAGCTTGAGCTGCGGCAGGATGAAGCCGAAATTTCGCTCCGCTGCCGCACGCCTTGCCGCACGCGCCGCGGCTGGAAGCAGCACCGGCAAATCCGTTCCTTGCGGAACGGGTGTCGTGAGCGGCAAGCGTCGTCCGGCCCCTGTCCGCGTCCGGCTCACGGCTTGACCCCCGCCGCCGCGCCGAAGCCGGGTACGCGCATCGATTTCTCCCAGCGGTGCATGACGAATACGAGCACGCCGACCAAGGCCACATAGCAGATGAGAAGTACCGTCATCATCTCCGGCACGTTCACCTCGTCGGACCAGATCTGGCTCGACACCCACAGCATCTCCGGCACCGAGATCGCGTAGGCAAGCGAGGTCGCCTTGACCAGGTTCACGAGATTGTTGTTGAGGCCAGGCAGGCAAACCCTGAAGGCGAGCGGAAGGATC
>DATDHA010000084.1:0-2238 GCA_036521815.1 Alphaproteobacteria bacterium
GTTTTGGCCCGTCGGCCCGCACCGGTCGCTTGGGGTGAAAAGCCCCTCTAGGTCAAGCACATAAGCGAGGAAGACCGATGGCGCAGCTTCTCATGCCGAAGGCCACCGCCGTTTGGCTGGTCGAAAACACCACCTTGTCGTTCAAGCAGATCGCAGAATTCTGCGGCTTGCACGAGCTTGAAATCCAGGCGATCGCCGACGGCGAGGTTGCAGGCGGCATGCAGGGCCTCGACCCCGTGGCGAACGGCCAGCTTGAGAAGGAAGAGCTTTCCAAAGGTCAAGCCGATCCGAATTACACGCTTCATATGGCGAAGCCTTCGATCCCGCTGCCCGAGGCACGGACCAAGGGCGCTCGCTACACACCGGTCGCCAAGCGCAGCGATCGCCCCGACGCGATCGCGTGGCTCTTGAAGAATCATCCGGAGCTGTCCGACGCGCAGATATCGAAGCTCGTCGGCACCACCAAGAACACGATCGAGGCGGTGCGCGAGCGGACCCATTGGAATACGCCCAACATCAAACCCCAGAGTCCCGTGCTCCTGGGATTGTGCAGTCACGAAGAGCTGGACAAAGCCGTGCACAAAGCCCGCGCACGCCTGCGCAAAGGCGCCGCCGAAGATGGCGCCTCCGCCGAAGGCGAAGGTGCGGAGGAAAAGGCGCAGACATAAGTCGATGCGCGTCCCGCTCAGCGGACGGAAATCGGAATTCGAATATCGATTGTCGCGGCAACCGGGCTGCCGTTTTCCATTGCCGGGAAAAACCGCCATTTCTTGAGCGCATCGAGGAGGAGCCGGTTGACCGCAGGCTCGCTGGTCGGCTCCGTCAGCTCGACCGTAGCACTGCCGTTGGGTGCGACATGAAGGCGTGCAATCGCGACCCAATCGATATTTCGCCGGCGCAGCTCGTCGGGAATTTCTGGCATCGGCTTTATGATCGCCCGGGCGCCATTATTGCCGCTGCTTGGCGATGAGGGTTGTGGCGATGCTTGTGCAGGGGCCGGCGCTGGCGCCAGTTCGGTCCTTGGGGTTACGGGCGCCTGCTCGCGGCTCGGTGGTTGCTGCCGTTTAGGCGGTGGCCGGACGGGAGCGAGTGCTGGCGCCGGCTTGATCGCAGGCGGCGGCGGCTCCTCCTTGACCACCGGAGACGGCTCCTCCTTGACCAATGGGGGCGGCTCCTCCTTGACCACCGGGGGCGGCTCCTCCGTCACCACCTGAGGCGGTGTGGGTGTCGCGTCTTGGACAGAAGGCGCCGGTGCCGCCATGGGCGCGGGCAGCTCGACAAGCTGGACATCCACGGGCCGTGTCGAGCTAGGTCTGATCGGGACATCGATCAGAAGGCGCATGAACCCCATCAATGCGACGAGTGCGCCAAGTGCGGCGCCCGGCGCGAGCCACGGCATCCGCCGCCAGGGGTCATCACGGGGCCGAACCCTCGACACCCCAGTGCTACTCCCGCTTGATCGCGAATAAGAAATGCTCGACGCCCGCCTCGCGCGCCTTGAGCATGGCCTGGACCACGACGCCATTCGGCGCCGCGCTGTCCGCATTGACGACGACGGTGGCATCCGCGTCCCGTAGCAGGATCTTGACGCTCGCACTGACTTCGTCGAGCGTCGTGGGAGTCTCATTCAGCAATATATCGCCTTCGCGCGTAACGGTCAGGGTGATCGGCAGTTTCACTTGCAGCGGTGTGGCCTGGCCGCGGGGCAGATCGACGGCGAGCGAGTGCAGGTTCTGAAGCGAAAGCGACGCCAGCATGAACGTCGCAAGCAGGAAGAACATCACGTCGATCATCGGGATGATCTCGATGCGGCCCTTGCGCCGGGCACGGGACTTACGCAGCTTCATGGTCGACCGCCTTTCGATCGAGTCGGATATGATCGATCATCCGCGTGCCGAGGCGCTCCATCTCGTCCATCACCTGCGCTTGCCGATAGGAGAAGTAGTTGAATGCGAAAAGGGCGACGAGTGCGACGAAGAGGCCGACCGCTGTCGCGATCAGCGCCTCGGCGACACCACCTGTGACGCCGCCGGGATCGACGAGACCTTGATTGCCGAAGAGCTTGAACGCGCGGACCATGCCCGTGATCGTACCGAGAAGGCCGAGCAGAGGGGCGGCGGTGACGATCGTCTCGAGGATCCAGAGCCACCGGCCAAGCGCTTTTTCGATGAGGCTCGCCTCGTCGGCCGCGCGCGATTCGACCCACCAGGCGGGATGGTGGCGGTTCTCAACGATAAC
>DATDHA010000085.1:0-5562 GCA_036521815.1 Alphaproteobacteria bacterium
GCCCGCGGCCCTGTTGGCGCGGCTGCATGAGATCGAGGCGTCCTTCGGCCGCGTGCGCGCCGCGCGGAATGCGGCCCGCACGCTCGATCTCGATCTCATCGCCTACCATGGCATCGCGACCGCCGGGACGGACGGCGAGCCGGCCTTGCCACATCCCAGGATGGCCGAGCGGGCATTCGTCTTGCGCCCGCTCCAGGAGCTCGATCCCGATTGGCGCCACCCCTTGACCGGTGAGCCGATTTCGGCCCTTATAGCCGCACTTCCGCCCGATCAAAGGGCGGAAGCGCTGGAAGACGACGTGAAATAGGGGTGGGACGACGGGCGGTCCGAGGATTTCCCGGCGAAGTGGTTGCAGTACGCCGCTGCAACCACTATATTTGTCAGTGGATTTCAGGCGTTCCTGGAGTGAATCTAAATGGCTCGCGTTACCGTTGAAGATTGCGTTCTCCGCGTCCCCAACCGCTTCGAGCTGGTCATGCTCGCGGCACATCGCGCGCGCGATATCGCGGCCGGTGCGCCGCTGACGCTCGATCGGGACAATGACAAGAACCCGGTCGTCGCCCTGCGCGAGATCGCGGATCAGGCCGTCGCCGTCGATCATCTCCAGGAGGCGCTGGTCAAGGGTATGCAGAAGATGGTCGAAGCGGACGAGCCCGAGGAAGAGGAAATGGACGCCATGGCCGCGCAGCAGCTTGCTGCCGCGGGCGCTGAACTCGCGCCGAAGGCCGTCGAGGAGGACGCCGAGGACGAGGAGATTCTGTCGGAAGGCGACGACGAGGTGGAAGCGGAAGCGGATGCGGAGCCTGGGGCGGAATCCGGCGAGGAGTCCGAACGGGAGTTGGGGTGACCGAGCGGAGGGCCATGGGCAAACAAAGAAAGCCGTGGCGCCGCCTCGAATTTGGATTCATCAAGCGAAGCTCATTTACTAGCCCGCGGTTCGGCGAGGCCTGCGTCCGCTTGACGATCGAGCGGGAAGGTTGGACGCCGTGATCCGGCAATACGAACTTGTCGAGCGGGTTCGCTCCTACGATCCGCACGCGGACGAGGACAAGCTCAATCGTGCGTACGTGTTTTCGATGAAGGCGCACGGCAGCCAGAAGCGCGAGTCGGGCGATTCATATTTCTCGCACCCGCTCGAAGTCGCGGGCATCCTCACCCATTACAAGCTCGACGACGACACGATCATAACGGCCCTTCTCCACGACACGGTCGAGGACACGCTCGCCACCACGGACGAACTCGAGCGCCAATTCGGCACGGAGGTGGCGCGGCTCGTCGACGGCGTCACCAAGCTCTCCCGCATCGAGCTTCAATCCGAGGTGAGCCGGCAGGCCGAGAATTTTCGCAAGCTCCTGCTGGCGATGTCCGAGGACATCCGGGTCCTGCTGGTCAAGCTCGCTGACCGGCTTCACAACATGCGCACGCTCAAATTCATCAAGGACCCCGAGCGCCGCCGTCGCATCGCCCGCGAGACGATGGATATCTACGCTCCGCTCGCCGAGCGGATTGGCATGCATGAAATAAAGGACGAACTCGAGGATTTAGCCTTCGCCGAGATCAATCCCGATGCGCGCGAATCGATCATCGCGCGCCTCAAGTTCCTGCGCGAGCAAGGCGGGGGCCTCGTCATGCGCATCATCGACGAGCTTCAGCGGATCTTGCGCGAGGACGGGCTCGAGGTCGAGATCACCGGTCGCGAGAAGCAGCCTTACTCGATCTGGCGCAAAATGCAAAAACGCAACGTCGCCTTCGAGCAGCTCTCCGATATCATGGCGTTTCGTGTGGCCGTCGGCGACGTGGGGGATTGCTACCGCGCGCTCGGCATAATCCACGGCCGCTACCGCGTCGTGCCAGGGCGCTTCAAGGATTACATCTCGCTTCCGAAGCCAAACGGCTACCGCTCCCTTCACACGGGTGTTTTCGGGCCGGAAAAGCAGCGTATCGAGATTCAAATTCGCACCAAGGACATGCACGAGGTCGCCGAGTACGGCGTGGCGGCGCATTGGCAATACAAGCAAGGTACGACCAAGGACGGCAAGCAATACCGTTGGCTGCGCGAGCTGCTTGAGATCCTGGAGCATGCCGCGGGACCGGACGAGTTCCTCGAGCACACGAAGCTCGAGATGTTCCAAGACCAGGTGTTCTGCTTCACGCCCAAGGGCGATCTGATTGCGCTTCCGACGGGTGCCACGCCGGTCGATTTTGCCTATCAAATCCACTCGGAAATCGGCGATCGCTGTGTCGGGTGCAAGATCAACGGACGCATGATGCCGCTGAGGTCGCAGCTCAAGAACGGCGATCAGGTCGAGATCGTCACGTCGCGCACCCAGACGCCGTCACCCGAGTGGGAGCGTTTCGTCGTCACCGGGAAAGCGCGCTCGCGCATCCGCCGCTTCATCCGCACGCAAAAGCGCCAGGAATACATGACGCTCGGGCGCAGCATCCTGGACAAGGCGTTCCGCCAGGCTGGCTACGAGTTCACCGAAAAGGCGGTCGAAAGCGTGCTCAAGATCCTCAAGGCGGACAATGCGGACGACCTGATCGCGGCGGTGGGCGAGGGCATGCACACCGCACGCGAGGTGCTGGTCGCGGTCTACCCCGCTCTCAAGCAACAGCCGCCCAAGGACGCCAAGATCGTGCCGATCGGCAAGGCGCGCGGGCGGCGCGCCAAGCCGGCGGACCACGCGATTCCAATCAAGGGCCTCATCCCTGGCATGGCCGTGCATTTCGCGGGTTGCTGCCACCCCCTTCCGGGCGACCGTATCGTCGGGCTGGTGACGACGGGAAAAGGGGTTACGATCCACACGATCGACTGTGAAACGCTCGAGCGTTACAACGACGCGCCGGAGCGTTGGCTCGACGTCGGTTGGGATTCGGAGGCTGCCGAAGACGAAGGCCATATCGGCCGGCTCAACGTGGTGGTGTCGAACGAGCCCGGGACCCTTGGCGAACTCTCGACCCTCATCGGCAAGCAGAAGGGCAACATCACAAACCTGCGCATCACCCACCGCTCGACGGATTTCTTCGAAATGATGGTGGACATCGAGGTGCAAGACGTTAAGCATCTCACCAATATCATGGCAGCACTGCGCGCTTCGCCCGCGATCAATTCGGTCGAGCGCGCGCGCGGGTAGCGGGATCGGGTGCCACCTTTGGGGGACGGATGACGAAGCGGCACTTGCGTCTTGGCGTGAACATCGATCACGTGGCGACGATCCGGAACGCGCGCGGGATCCGCCACCCGGACCCCGTGCGCGCGGCACGTATCGCCGCGCAAGCCGGCGCTGACGGCATCACCGCGCACTTGCGCGAGGATCGCCGCCACATCCGCGACGAGGATATCGCTCGCTTGAGCGGAGAGATCGACCTGCCGCTCAATTTCGAGATGGCGGCGACCGAGGAGATGTTGGGAATAGCGCTCCGGCACAAGCCTCACGCAGCCTGCATCGTGCCCGAACGCCGCGCCGAGCTGACCACCGAAGGTGGACTGGACGCCGTGCGTGGCCATAACCATCTCGCCCGCTTCGTGCGCGAACTTGGGAAAGCGGGCATCCGCGTCTCCCTCTTCGTCGACCCCGATTCGGCTCAGCTCGACGCCGCCAAGGCGCTCGGTGCTCCGGTCGTCGAGCTGCATACCGGCTCCTATTGCGACGCCGACGGGTCCGAACGCGAGCTGGCGCGCATCGCGAAAGCGGCAGCACACGCCGAGGCGATCGGCCTCGAATGTCATGCGGGACACGGGCTTTCCTTCGACACGGTCGGTCCAGTCGCCGCGATCCCGACGATCGTCGAGCTCAATATCGGGCACTTCCTGATCGGCGAGGCGATCTTCGACGGACTCGAATCCGCGATCAAGCGCATGCGCGCCCTCATGGACAAGGCGCGGGCCGAAGCCACGGGCGAAAGACGGGCCTAAGCCGCCAACTCATCTTGTTCGGGAGCAGAGCTTGATCGTCGGCATCGGCAGCGACCTCATCGACATCCGCCGTATCGAGCGCACGCTGGAGCGGTTCGGCGAACGCTTCGTCGCTCGCATCTTCACGGATGTCGAGCGGGAGAGATCGGAGCGGCGGCGCAATCGCGCGGCGAGCTACGCGCGTCGCTTCGCCGCGAAGGAGGCATGCTCGAAAGCGCTCGGCACCGGTTTTAGAAAGGGGATCTTCTGGCGCGATCTGGGGGTCGTCAATCTGCCGTCCGGCCGGCCGACAATGAAACTCACCGGCGGTGCCGCCGAGTGCCTCGCCGCGATGATTCCACCCGGCATGGAGGCGCGCATCGACATCACGATCACCGATGAGCCGCCGCTGGCCGAGGCGGTCGTGATCATTTCGGCCATACCCGCGAGTTCCGGCCGATAAATCAGACAGTTCGGCGTTATGCTTGACAGGGGTAGCTCGGGCTGGCTTGATCCGACCGACCGATCCCCGCAGTTTTTCGAAAGAATGCAACGATGTCCGAGAGTTACAGGCAGAAATCGATGGCCAGGAAAAAATCGGGAAGCGTCGTCGAGGCAATCAAGACGATTGTCTACGCCGTCCTCATCGCGATCGTGATTCGCACCTTCGCCTTCGAGCCGTTCAATATCCCTTCGGGCTCGATGATCCCGACGCTGCTTATCGGCGATTACCTGTTCGTCTCCAAATACTCCTACGGCTATAGCCGCTACTCGCTACCTTGGGGATTGCCGCTCATTTCGGGCCGCATCTTTCAAAGCTCGCCCCAGCGCGGCGACGTGGTCGTCTTCAAATTGCCAACTGACAACAGAACCGATTACATCAAGCGCGTTATCGGCCTGCCCGGCGATCAGATTCAAGTCATCGGCGGTATCCTGCACATAAATGGCCAGCCGGTGAAGCTGGACCAGGCGCCGGACTATTTTCCCGAGGGGTCTGGCCAGGGCGTTACCCAGTACACCGAGACGCTGCCGAATGGGGTCAAGCACCCCATCCTCAAGCGTTTTCCGGTCGCCCTCGCCACCGCCGAATCCCAGCCGCGCGCCGCCACCGCAACGCCGATTGTCTGCGGCAATCCGTCGGATAATGTTTCAATCGAGAACTTCGATCCCAACAACACGCCGATCTATCAAGTCGCACTCGGCCATTACCTGATGATGGGCGACAACCGCGACAATTCGCAGGACAGCCGATTTCTGCGCGACGTCGGCTGCCCGTCGGCGGAGAACCTGGTCGGCCGGGCGAGGTTGCTGTTCTTTTCGACAGACGGCAGCGCTGAACTTTGGGAGCCCTGGAAGTGGCCCTTTGCGATCCGCTATAGCCGGCTCTTCCAAGTCGTGCGCTAGAGAAGCGCGTGAGCGAGCGCCGCTCGGGCAAGCTCAAAGCGCTCGAAGAAGCGCTCGGCCATGACTTCAAGCGATCCGAGCTGCTCGAACAGGCGGTGACCCATCGCAGTGCCGTGCGCGCGCGGGGGAAGGTCCCGGAAGGCTATGAGCGGCTCGAGTTTCTTGGCGACCGGGTGCTCGGCCTTCTCGTGGCTGAGCTGCTCGTCGGCCGCTTTCCGCGGGAACAGGAAGGGGAGCTTACGCGCCGGCATACCGCACTCGTG
>DATDHA010000086.1:0-1781 GCA_036521815.1 Alphaproteobacteria bacterium
GTCGTCGATCGAGAATCCTTCGTCGAAGAGCCGCACGAAAGGTCCGATGGCGCTCGAGGCGTTGTTCTCTTTCGAGCGGCCGAGGAGAAGGGCGCTGCGGCCTTCGAAGTCGCGCAGGTTCACGTCGTTGCCGAGGGTTGCGCCCACGATCTCGCCGCGTGCGTTGACGACGGCGACGACTTCCGGCTCCGGATTATTCCAGCTCGAGCGCGCGAGAATGCCGATCTCCGCACCCGTTCCGACCGACGCAAGGGGTGGCGCCTTTGTGAATACCTCCGCGTCGGGTCCGACGCCGACCTCGAGATACTGCGACCAGAGGCCGCGCTCCATGAGGAGCCGCTTGAGCTGTGCCGCCTCGGGCGAGCCGGGCTTGACGCGGCCCACGTCGGTGCCGATCTCGGCCAGCAGTTTGCGGCGGATTTCCTTCGCCTCGGCGGGATTGCCGCGGGCATGCTCCTCGATGACACGCTCGAGGAGGCTCGTCGCGAAGGTGACACCGCACGCCTTCGCGGGCTGCAGGTCGCAGGGTGCCAAAAAATAGGGCTTCGCGGCATCGAGCGCGTCGGCCGAGCTGTTGGCGAGGAGGGCGCCGATCTCGCCGACGACGCGCCCCGCGACGCCGGCCTTGCGTGCCGCCCGTCCCGGTGCTTCTGCCGACATCAGCTCCGCCAGCGTCGAAAACGTCCGGCTGACGTCGATCACATCGTTCCCGCGGATGAGCACGGGTGCGGGCCCGGGAATTTTGCCGGGGAGCCAAGCGCGCCCGACGAGCGTCGCCTGCGCGGCGTCGATTGGGAGGCTCGTCGTCCTATCGAGTGTCAAGCGCATGGCGTCACGCTCCTCCTCGGTTCCCGATTGCCGGCCATGCCATCAAATCTGCTTTGTCATCAAATCTCGGGCATCTTCCACGGATTGCCCGCCTCGAAGGCCCAGGCGGCGCGCAGCACGGTCATGTCTTCGTACATGCGGCCGACAATCTGAAGACCGGCGGGAAGGCCGGATTTGGTGAGCCCGCACGGCACCGTCGCGGCAGGCTGCTTCGAGAGATTGAAGCAATAGGTGAACGGCGTCCAATCGACCCAGCCTTCGCCGGTTTGCGTGACCGGCGCCACCCGGCCGACCTCGAAGGCCGGGAGCGGCAGGGTCGGCAGCAGCAAAAGATCGTAGCGTTCGTGGAACCTGCTCATGGCGAGCCCGAGCGCCTCGCGCGCCTTGGTCGCGGCGAAATATTCGGCCATCGTGATCTTTGCCCCTTCCGCCGCGACCGCCACGAGACCGGGGTCAATCAGCGCTTTTTGCTCGGGCGCGAAAGTGCTCAGGAGATTTGCTGCCGCCGCGAACCAAAACGTCTGAAAGACAGCGCCGTAATCACCGAGATCGGGTGCGGCGTCCTCGATCTTCGCACCTAGTGACTTGAAGCGCTTCGCAGCGTTCGCGACGAGGGCCGCGATCTCGGGCTCGACCGGATGGGCACCAAGGGTGGGTGCGAAGGCGACGCGCAGGCCCTTGATCCCGCTTTTGAGACCTTTGCGGTAGTCCGTCCCGTCGGCGGGGGCGGCGTAGAAATCCCGATTGTCGGGCTGCGTCACGACGCTGAGAAGAAGTGCTGCATCCTCGACGGTGCGGGTCATGGGGCCGACATGGGCGACGGTTGCGAATGGGCTCGCCGGATAGGCGGGAACCCGTCCGAAGCTCTGCTTGATGCCGAAGATGCCCGTGAAGCCGCAGGGGATCCGGATCGATCCGCCGCCATCGGTGCCGAGGTGGAGCGCACCCATCCC
>DATDHA010000087.1:0-8018 GCA_036521815.1 Alphaproteobacteria bacterium
TGACCGAAGGCAAGGCCGATTTGTGGGCGAAGGGGGGCTGGAATTTCTCAACACCTTTGCGCCGTCACTTGGCTATTGGCCGCCGGTCCGGAAAATCCTTCGTCGCGTGTGGCGCCTCTCCGGGCGGCTATAGTGCTTGCGGCGCAATTCAATCGCGGCGGCCGAGCGGCGCGCACCTCGGTGGGGCGAACATCCAAGGAGGATCGAAATCGTGGCCAATGAGCTGGAAGGCAGGGTGGCACTCGTCACCGGGGGTGGCAGGGGGATCGGCAAGTCGATTGCCGAGACGCTCCATGCGCGCGGCGCTGCCGTGGTCGTCGCGGACAACGGCACGGGCATCGATGGAACGGGCGCCAACCCCGAAATTGCGCTTGGTGTCGCCAAGACCCTTGGCGCCCGCGCCGTAGCCTTCACGGAGAGTGTCGCGAGCCCGTCGACCGCCCGAGCGGCGATCGAGCTTGCAACGAAGCGCTTTGGTGGACTCGATATCCTCGTGAACAACGCTGCGATCCTGCGCGATGCCTTCATCTTCAAAGGCGAGGCGGGTGCGTGGGACGCCGTGCTGCGAAACAATCTTTCGGCGGCCTATTATTTGCTGGCAGCGGCGACACCTTTCATGCGCGAGGCGGGCAAGGCCGGGCGCGGGGACGGCGGCTGGGGGCGCATCGTCAACATCGTGTCGAGTGCAGGCATCTACGGCAATTACGGACAAGCGAGCTACGCAAGCGCCAAGGGCGGGCTCATGGCACTCTCGCGCGTGGCGGCACTCGATCTCGCCCGAAACGGCATCACGTCGAACGCGGTGGCACCCTTCGCTGCAACTCGCGTAACCGACACGATCAGGCCCGCGAACGACGCCCAGGCCCAATACAAGGCGCGCGCCCTCAAGATATCGGCGCAACATGTCGCGAATTTCGTGAGCTACCTTTGCTCGCCAGCCGCACAGAAAATCACCGGCCAGCTATTCGGCGTGCGCGGCCGCGAAGTCTTCCTCTTCTCGCAGCCTCGCCCGGTCGCGCGCTTCGTGCGCGCCGAGGCCGATTGGACACCCGAGGCGCTTGCGGCGGCGGTCGAGCGGGAGTTCGCGGGCAAGCTGACGGAGCTTTCGACCGACCTCGAGTCCTTCAACACCGAGCCCGTCGCCTGACCTTCACGATCCCGTGCTGCAATCCGCACTGGAAATTGCGCATTGGCTTGGCTAAATCGGGGTAGGCTCACGGGCGGCAGATGTGCAAGAATTGCCGAGCCCGCGCGCGCAAGGGATGTGCCTTGTCGTGCGTTCTCTGGAGGATTGGGACATGGAAGTCCAGCCGCAACGCACGCCCGAGCGCGACGCCTATTATGCGCGCATTGCCAAAGATAACCTGGCGCCGCTTTGGGAGGTGCTGAAGGGACTCGTTCCAAGGGAGCCGACGGTCGTCGAAGTGCCTGCCATCTGGCGCTACAACGATATCCGCTCGGCCATCATGGAAGCCGGTAATCTCATCAGTGCCGAGGAGGCGGAGCGGCGCGTGCTCGTGCTCGAGAATCCGGCACTGCGCGGCATGTCCCGAATCACGATGAACATGTATGCCGGCCTTCAGTTGATCCTGCCCGGCGAAATCGCGCGCAGCCATCGCCACGCGGCGTCGGCACTTCGCTTCATCGTCGAGGGGCACGGCGCCTATACGGCGGTCGATGGCGAGAGGACCATCATGTCCGAGGGCGATTTCGTCATCACCCCGCCCTGGACGTGGCACGACCACGGCAATGAGAGCGATGCGCCGATGGTGTGGCTGGACGGGCTCGATCTCCCGCTCGTCAATTTCCTCAATGCCGCCTTCATGGAGCCTTACCCGGAAGAACGCCAGCCCGTTTCGCGTCCGGAGGGGGACGCACTCGCCCGCTATGGCGAGGGTATCGTTCCCGACGGCTACCGCGGCAACGGCAAGTGCTCACCCGTCTTCAACTATCCCTACGCGCGCACGCGCGAGGCACTTGAAAAAATGCGGCGAACGGGTGAATGGGACCCGTGCCACGGCCTCAAGGTGCGCTACGTCAATCCTATCAACGGCGATTACGCGATGCCCACCATGGGAACCTTCATGCAGCTTTTGCCGAACGGATTTGCGGCGACCCCATATCGCTCGACGGATGGGATTATCTTCGCGTGCATCGAGGGGCGCGGCCGCACGCGGGTCGGCGACATGGTGCTCGAATGGGGTCCACGGGACGTGTTTGTCGTGCCGAGCTGGCATTGGTACACGCACGAGGCCGACAGCGACGCCGTGCTGTTCAGCTTCTCCGACCGTCCGGTCCAGGAAAAGCTCGGGCTCTGGCGCGAGCAGCGCGGCAATATCACCCGCCGGGCATGAGTCCCGGCACGGCGACGACCGATCCGGCACTTGCCGCGGTCGACCGATTTGCCGCACGGGTTCGCACGATCTCCTGGTTTGCCGCTGCCGGCGAGCCGCTCCTCGATATCGAGCGTTCGGAGGCGGAGCAATATCTCGAATCCCTCGGGCTCGAGCGCGTGCGCGTGTCGCTCGCCAAGGATTGGGCCGAGGCCGAACGCATTCTGCGCGATCCGTGCTGGGATCGGCGCTGGTGGGAGAGCGAGGAGACGCTACGCAAGGCGCTGCTCGCCGAAGCGGCCAGGGGCCGCGAGATGGATCTGTTGATGCGCGCGCTCACGCGCGTGACGAACGAGGCGACCGCCACGGTGCTCGGCATCGCCTCGACCGCGGCACTCCGTTCGGGCTCGGGCGACCGCGCACTCGTCGCCGTCGCGGCCGGTGCCGCCACGCAAGCCTGCTATCAGGCGGCACTCGCGCTCGCGGCGGGTGCTGGCGAGGCGCATCCATTCGCGCTCAAGTGGCGCCTCTTCGAAGCGGGGCGCTGGCCGCTCGCCGTCATCGAGGGCGTTTTTTATCTGTTCTAGAGCGTGGCGCGATTAAGTTGATCCACCGTCCCTCCTCACCCAGCTTCGGGTAAGCTCAGCGTTGCTTCGCTAACCCTACGCAACCCTCTCCTCCCGCGTGGGAACGCACGCTCTTGTGCGTGACGCAGAGAGGCGGGCTTTGCCCGCCGGGGGAGGAGAGGGAAGGGTGAGGAGGGCTTCGCGGTTCCAAATCATCTCATCACGCTCTAAGCGGCAAGAAGTTCACGAGGCTTGTCGCACCCAACAGTCCTGCTTGGCGGATTGGAGCTGGTTGCACAGCTTGCGCGCATCGCCCGCGTCGCCGAAGGGGCCGACCATGAGCCGGATGAGTTGCTTTCCGTCCGTCGTCGTGATCGCCTCGACCTGGGGACTGTAATCGCCGAGCGCCTGGGGGATCCGCGCGCGCATCGCCTGCCAGCTTTGGTTCGCCTCGTTGTAGGTCGGGTAAGCGCCGAGCTGCACCACGAATTGTCCCGCCCCGCCGGACGATGCCACCTCTGTACGGCGTGCCGCTTGCGCCTGCGTTGTGCCGTTCAGCGCCGAGGCATTTACGGGGATGGCCGGCGCTGGCGCCAGTGATGGGGGAGGGGTCGCGGCCTGTTCGGCGGGTGCCGCGGGTGCCGAGGGGGCTTCTGCGGCCGGCGCCGCCGCGGGCGGAGCGTTGGCGCCCGCGTTCGGTTTATCGGGTGCTGACGACGGCTTCGCCGGCGCCGGCTGTGCCTCTGTCGCGGCCGGCTTCACGTTCACTGTTGGCGGCCAGGCATTCGGGGTCACCGGACTCCACGCCGAGGCCGTTTGTGCCGGCGAGATAGGGTTGGGTGGTTTGATTGGTGCCGCATTTTCCGGCGCTGCGGCCGGCGGTTGCGAACCTCCCGTCGATTGTGCCAGTTGCGCGGGTGCACCCCAATCCGGACCCGGCTGCGCCTTGTGATAATCGACAAGGGTCAGCCGGCGCGTCGCTCCCGGTGCTTCCCGCCGCTTGAGCACGACCGCACCGATCTTCGGCGCGTAATAGTACGTGTCGATCATGCCGTTTCGCATGCAGACGATTTCCCACGCGTCGAACGTGCCGGCTTCGACCGTCATCTGCCGGGGTGCATGGACTTCGCAGCTATGCTGCTCGTTATAGGGTGTAGCGAGGTCCGATCGGCTCACGGTCACGGTGTAGTCGATCTTCTTGCCGACCTCGAGCGGGAAGACCGTCGGTTTCTCCGGCGAGAAAAACCGCAGGAGCGACGGCCGGCCGGGGCGCGGGATCTCCGTGAGCGGCGGGATCGTCGGGTCCGTGAAGGTGATCCACCGCGTGCCGGAATTGTCGATCCAATAGACCTGGTCGTTCTGGATCGCCGTCACGAAACTGGGCTGCTCGTCGCCGTTTTCATCGAATGTCAGACTATCGCCGATATGATAGGTGGGTGGCGCATTTGCACCCGCGGCGGCGGCGCTGTCGTGGCGATGCGGATCATCCGAACATGCAGCGAGAATGATTGCGGAGCCGAGAAGCGTCACGACAGGCAAAACAATGCGCTGCCGCGATCCAAGCCGCATGCACATGAAAACTTTCCAATCCTTATCTTGGCAATTTTGCCGGCCGCGCGCCTGCGATTTGCGCGCGACGGCGAGTGTGCCAAACCCGGTCGCCGACGGCAATCGATGTTCTGTTGTATATTATTGATACCTCATATATTTCGACGCCGCTCGAGCACGTTCACCCACAGCGCGCATCCCAGTCCAAGCGTCGAGGCGCCGACGACGAAGAGGGGCGATATAGCCCATCCACCGGAACTTCCGACAAGTGCGGCCAAGAGCGGCGGGCCCGCCATTTGGCCGAGATTGGCACCCTGAACGACGAGCCCGTTCGTCGTCGCAATCAGGTCGGGCGAGGGCGCATGGTGGGGCACGCCACTGAAAACGGAGGCGGGCAGCACCCCACTCAGGCATGAGAACAACAGGCACGCGAAATAACGGGCTTCGTCCGGAAGGGCGGTCGAAAAGATCGCTATGCTCGCCGCCGCCATCGCAAGATGCGCGAATGCGAGGAGCCTCCAGCGCTTGACGCCGCGGCGCAAAAGCCATCCCCCCGACAGATTTCCACCTGCATTGACGACAACGACAAGCGCGGTCAAGGCGGCGGCAGCGCCGCCGGCCAAACCGCGTTGTTCGACAAGGAAGGTCGGCAAGAAGCCGACGACCGCGAGCCAATTGGCGGAGTAGAAGAGAAAGCAGAGCGCCAATGCAGCCGGGCCAGCGCTCGTCGCGGTGCGCTTCATGTCGTCCCATAACCTCAGTACCTCGCCGATTGGCTCCAGCGGCTCGGGTGCTGCCGCCCGCGTCGTGCTTGCCAGTGCTACGGCATAGAGTGCTGCGACCAGCGCGTTGGCCCACCAAAGGCCGCGCCAGCCGAACGGGCCAAGGACGATCGGAAAGGCCAGGATAATGAGTGCGGCACCAAGCGGCATGTAGCAACCCCACAATCCGAGGACGAACTTGAGATCGCGAGGTGCCGCCGCCTGAATGATGAGCGATGGAACGGATACGATGATCGCGAGAAATCCCAACCCTTCGACAAAGCGGCTCGCCAAGATCGCAGAACCGCCCGACGCAAATCCGCCGAGGAGATTGGCAACTGCGATCAATGCAAGGCCGGCAAGCGTGGCGCGCCGGTGGCCGAGCCGGTCGGCGATGGCACCCGCGGCCATGCCGCCCACGACGGCCATCGCATTGAAGAGCGAAATTACGCACCCGGCCGCGAAGAGGCTCAACCCGAGTTCCGCGCGCAGTGCGGGGATCGCGGCCGGCGCCTTCCCTACCTGAAAAGCGGCGACGACGCCTGCACCCACGACAATCATGACGACGCCCCAACGGGTGGCAGCGAGCCCGGTGCCGCCCGCGCTCGAGTCCTGCGCCATCATCGCCCCATCGAGATGAAACCGCCGGCGAAGGCTCAGCCTTCGATCACCCTGTTGCGGAGCACGCCAATCTTCTCGATCTCGAGTTCCGCGATGTCGCCCGGCTTCATGAAGACGGGCGGCTTGCGGGCGAAACCCACACCCGCCGGGGTGCCGGTCGGTATGAGATCGCCCGGCTCGAGCGCGGTGAACGTCGAGCAATAGGCGATGAGCTCGGGAACCGGGAAGATGAGATTTTCAGTATTGCCGTTCTGGAGCAGATTTCCGTTGATCTTCGTCGTCAGCCTGAGCTTGGAGGGGTCGGGCAGCTCGTCGCTCGTGACCATCCAGGGACCGACGCTGCCCGACTGCGGAAAGTTCTTGCCCGGCGTGAATTGGGAGCCGTGACGTTGCCAGTCGCGCACGGAGCCGTCGTTGTAGATCGTGTAACCCGCGACGTAACCGAGGGCATCCTTCGCGGCCACGCGCCGCGCGCGCTTGCCGATGACGATGCAAAGCTCGACTTCGTAGTCGTAATTCTCCGACTCCCTGGGCTTCACGATCGGCTGCTCGTGGCCGACTTGACTGTCTGGAAAGCGAACGAAGACGACCGGTTTGGTGGGCGGCTTGTGCCCGCCTTCGGCTGCGTGGTCGGCATAGTTGAGCCCGATCGCGAGAATCTTCGCGGGGTCGCGAATGACCGGCAGGAAACTGACGAGATTGAGCTTGTGGTCGGGCGCTTCGGTCTTGGCGATACGTTGCGCGTCGGCAAGCGCGCTGTGTGCGAGAAGGGCACGCAGCGTCGGGTGCTCGGCGCCGATGCGGCGGCCGATATCGATGACGCCGTCATCCCTAACGACGCCATAACTCGCGCGTCCTTGGTACTGAAAGCTCATGAGTTTCATCGGGTGTCCTCCCCTTGGCTTTGATTGGCGAGTAACCGGACCGCGGCCGATCAGCGGTTACGGTGCCGTAAGCGTACGGTCGTCGCTGCCGCGGACCTTAGCCGTAGAGGGCTGAGCGGTAAAGCGGTTGAAAAATCAGCATGGGGCTGGGATCATGCGCCAGTTGCGCTGTACGCACGAACGCTTATGGCTAAACTCGGCGAGCGGGAGCAGCTTAGCCGGATGGGCATATCTGCCGCTCAAAATGGCGTCGCCCAAAATGGCACCGCCGGGAGCGCGCTGACACCGCCGAAGCCCGTTCGGCACGCGGATAAAACAAGCCCAATAAGGCTGCATGGGAGGGCATGATGCGACTCATGAAATTGCTTGGCGGCGTGGCGTTGGCACTCGCACTTGGCGGTGCAGCGAACGCGGAGACGGTCAAGGTTGGCGTCGTGTTGACCTTCTCGGGCGTCAATGCCGAGTTCGGGGAGCAGATTTATAGGGCGATGGATCTCTACCTGAAGCTCCATGAGAAGGAGCTTGCGGGCAATCAGATCGAGCTCATCAAGCGCGATTCCGGCCCGCCGACGGGTGCGGGTGCAAAGACCGAAGTGACCGAGCTCGTCACGCGCGATCACGTTCAGCTTCTCGCGGGGTTCGTCTTTTCTCCCGACGCGATCGCGAGCGCTCCGGTCGTGACCCAAGCCAAGGTTCCAATGATCGTGATGAACGCCGGGACCGCGTGGATCACCAATCTCTCCCCTTACATCGTGCGCACGTCCTTCAGCATGTGGCACGCGGCCTATCCGAAGGGGGGTTATGCGTTCAAGAACCTCGGCTGCCACACGGCCGCCGTTGCCTATACCGATTATCCGCCGGGCAAGGACAGCCTCCTGGCATTCAAGACCGGCTTCGAGAGTGCCGGCGGAAAAGTGATCGACGAGATTCCGATGGGCAACCCCGTGCAGGTTCCGGACTTCACGCCCTTCCTTCAGCGCATCAAGGACGAAAAGCCGCAGTGCGTCTACGCGTTCGTGCCTTCCGGCGTGCACGCCGCGGCACTCGTCAAGACGTATGGCGATCTCGGCCTCGGCAAGGCCGGCATCAAGCTCATCGGTCCGCTCGACATCATCCAAGACACCAAGCTTCAGCAAATGGGCGATCCGGCGGTCGGCATCATCGCAATGGGCCATTACGCGGCCGATTACGATAACCCCGTGAACAAAGCCTTCGTCAAGGCGTGGCACGACGCCTATGGCGCGGACTCGGTCCCCGATTTCATGGCGGTTGCAGGCTGGGACGGCATGGCCGCAATCGTCCATG
>DATDHA010000088.1:0-1937 GCA_036521815.1 Alphaproteobacteria bacterium
GACCTCTCCCCGCACAGCGGGGCGAGGAAAAATAGAACCTCGTTCTCGCGATGCGTCTGCGCATCCGAGCTATGCCACGCCACTGTCACGGCACTCTCTGACTCGTCACCACCGGACTTGATCCGGTGGTCCATGCTGAGCTGCGGCAAGCAAAATGCCGGTGGGAGCATTCGCAAGCGTGAACTCTGCATGGATTGCCGGGTCAAGCCCGGCAATGACGAAAGGAACGAACGGAAAGAACGAAAGAAAAAGATTCGGAGGCGAAACGCCGAAAGACGCAATGGAGGATTTGCCGTGCCGACGGGCACGGCCGCGCCTCAAACGTGAGGCGCACGACTGTCGGCGTTCCACCGCGGTTCTCGCCCCAAGGAGTGTTTCATCGCAAGGGACTCAGCCTCAGGCCAGGGAACACGTTTTGCGTGTCCTTTGAGCGGGTGTTACCCGCCCCTGCCTGTCCCAGTCCAGCGATAGCACCTCGCACCCTAGTCGTAGTCGTCTCTCTGGATGCAAGTTTTTGATCAAACTTGGGGGCAGATGCGTCGTTTACCCTCACACCGGTAAATTGTCGTGCTTGCGCGGCGGCAGTTCGACGGTCTTGCCGCGGAGCATCGCTAAAGCGCGGGCGATGCGCGGGCGCGTGGCGTGCGGCATGATCACGTCGTCGATATAGCCGCGCTCGGCGGCGATGAACGGCGACAGAAAGCGCTCCTCGTATTCCTTGGTGCGCGCGGCGATCTTCTCCGGGTCGCCGATGTCGGACCGGAAAATGATCTCGACCGCGCCCTTCGCCCCCATCACCGCGATCTGCGCGGTCGGCCAGGCATAATTGACATCGCCGCCAATATGTTTTGACGCCATCACGTCATAGGCGCCGCCGAAGGCCTTGCGCGTGATCACGGTGACGAGCGGCACCGTGGCCTGCGAATAGGCGAACAACAACTTCGCGCCGTGCTTGATCAGCCCGCCATATTCCTGCGCGGTGCCCGGCAAGAATCCCGGCACGTCGACGAAGGTCACGATCGGGATATTGAAGGCGTCGCAGAAACGCACGAAGCGCGCCGCCTTGCGGCTCGCGTCACTATCGAGCACGCCGGCGAGCACCATCGGCTGATTGGCGACAAAGCCGACGGTGCGGCCGGCGATGCGGCCGAAGCCGATGACGATGTTGCGGGCGAAGGCTTCCGACAGTTCGAAGAAATCGCCCTCGTCGACCACTTTGAGAATGAGCTCCTTGATGTCGTAGGGCTTGTTGGGATGCTCGGGCACGAGAGTGTCGAGCGATTTCTCGGTGCGCTCGACCTTGTCGAATGACGGCCATTCCGGCACGCCGGAGGACGCATTCGCGGGCAGAAAATCGATCAGCCGGCGCATCTGCAGCAGCGTCTCGACGTCGTTGTCGTAAACGCCGTCGGCGATCGAGCTTTTGGTGGCGTGGACCGAGGCGCCGCCAAGCTCTTCCGCGGTGACGATCTCGTTGGTCACGGTCTTCACCACGTCCGGGCCGGTGACGAACATGTAGCTCGTGTCGCGCACCATGAAGATGAAATCGGTCATCGCCGGCGAATAGACGTCGCCGCCGGCGCACGGGCCCATGATCACCGAAATCTGCGGAATGACGCCCGAGGCGATGACATTGCGCTTGAACACTTCGCCGTAACCGCCGAGCGCGGCGACGCCTTCCTGGATGCGGGCGCCGCCGGCGTCGAACAGGCCGACGATCGGGGCGCGGGCGCGCATCGCCATGTCCTGTATCTTGATGATCTTCTGCGCGTGGGTTTCCGACAGCGAGCCGCCGAACACGGTAAAATCCTTGGCGAAGGCAAAGACGGTGCGGCCGTTGACGGTGCCGAACCCGGTGACGACGCCGTCGCCGGCAATCTTGGTCTTTTCCATGCCGAAGTCGTTGGACCGGTGCTCGACGAACATGTCGAGCTCCT
>DATDHA010000089.1:0-3502 GCA_036521815.1 Alphaproteobacteria bacterium
TCAGCCTCGGCGTGGCCTTCAGCATCTATCTCGTGCTCCGCCACCGCGAGACACGGAGTGTGGTCAACCTCTTGCGCACATCCACGCCGCGCGCCGTGCTTTTCTCAGCACTCACGACCATGGTTTCGTTCTCCAGCCTGATGGTGTCGAGCCATCGAGGTACCGCGAGCATGGGGTATCTGCTCGGCATCTGTCTGACCCTCGCACTCGTTTGCACGCTGATCGTCCTGCCGTGCTTGCTCACCTGGCGCGAGCAGGTCCGCAGTCGGCGTGGCGGGCGTTAGGTACGCATGCTTGCGCTCATGCTGGCGGCCGGGGTGGGTGAGCGGCTTGGCAAAGGAGGGTCTCGCCCGCCCAAGGCGCTCATGCGCTTTGGCGACGAGTCGCTGCTTGAGCGGCATATCGCCATACTTCGCCACCACGGCATCGACCGGCTCATGATCGTCAAAGGCTATCGCGCCGCATCGATCGATGCCGAGCTCGCTCGGCTTGGCGTTGACGGCTTCGCCGGGACGATATTGAACCCGAATTTCCGCGCCGGCAGCATCCTGAGCCTTTGGGCGCTCCGCCCCTATCTCTTGAGCGGGCAGGACGTCGTCATCATGGATGCAGACGTGCTTTACGATCACCGGCTCTTGGCGCCGCTCTTTTCAAGTCGGCACGGCAATTGCTTCCTGCTCGACAGCACCTCGGGGAAGGACGACGAATCGGTCAAAATCGGTGTTGCCGACGGGACTATCGTGGCGCTCGATCGGCGCCTCGCCGCGGATCACGAATACGCGGGCGAGTGGGTCGGCTTCGTGCGGCTCACGTGTGAGGCGGCGGCACGGCTTGTCGAGGCGATGCGGCTCCATATCGAAAATGGCCGTTCGTCGCTTTGGCTCGAGGCGGCCCTTGGCGACCTCTTGGCCGGCTCGCGGGATTTGCGCTTCGGCCACGAGGATATCGCTGGCTTGCCGTGGATCGAGATCGATTTCCCCGAGGACGTGACGCGCGCGGAGCGCGAGATCTTTCCGAGGCTCGAGGCGCTGCCGCCAAATTCCACCTCGATGCGCACCGCTAGATGACGTTCGGCGGCCGCTCATGAGAGCACTCGTCACCGGCGCTTCCGGTTTCATCGGCTCGGCGGTGCTGCGCCGGCTGGTCGAGTCGGGCTTCGAAGTGCGGGCACTTGTTCGGCCCAAGAGCGACCGGCGCAATCTCGAGGGGATTCGTTGTGAAATCGTGCGCGGCGACTTGACCGACGAGAACTCGCTCGTTGCAGCACTCAAGGGCTGCGAAACGCTCTTCCACGTGGCCGCGGATTACCGCCTCTGGGTTCCAAATCCAGGTGCCATCTACCGCACGAACGTCGAGGGTACGCGCAACCTCATGCTTGCCGCGATCCGCAGGGGTATCTCGCGGGTCGTCTATACGAGCAGCGTCGCCACGCTCGGCTTGACGGCGGACGGCTCGCCCGCGGACGAGGACACGCCGTCGAGCCTCGAGGACATGATCGGCCATTACAAGCGCTCCAAGTTCCTCGCGGAGGCGGCGGTGGCGGAGCTTGCGCGCGACGCAGGGCTGCCCGCGGTCATCGTCAATCCCTCGGCACCGATTGGCCCGCGCGACGCGCGCCCGACGCCGACGGGCCGAATGATCGTCCAGGCCGCGCGCGGCAAGATGCCCGCCTACGTGGACACGGGCCTCAACGTCGTCCATGTCGACGATGTGGCGGAGGGACATCTTCTCGCCCATGCGCACGGCGCCATTGGGGAGCGCTATATCCTCGGCGGCGAGAACCTGTCACTGCGCGAGATCCTCGCGGCGGTCGCGGGCGTCGTCGGGCGCAAGCCGCCGAGAGTGCGCTTGCCCCATAACCTCGTTCTGCCTATCGCTTATATCGTGGAGGGTATGGCACGCCTTGCCGGCAGCACCGACGAACCCGCGGTGACCGTGGACGGCGTTCGGCTCGCCAAGAAGTTCATGTACTTCAAGTGCGACAAGGCAATCCGCGTGCTCGGCTACAGCGCTCGTCCCGCCCGGACGGCACTCGAGGACGCGATCGCGTGGTTTCGCGAAAATGGCTACCTCGCCTGACGCGGCCGAGCGACCGCTTCCGCTTTCGAGCGGCGAAGGAGGGGCAAGGCGAGGAGGGAGAGGCCGAAAACAACGCCGAGTGCGATCCACGCCTCGTTGAAGGACAGCACCAACGCTGCGCGCTCGACGAGAGGGGCTACGGCGTCCTTCGTGGCCTGGTCGATCGGACCGAGAGGCACATTGTGGAAACGCTCGAGCGGCAGGCCGACAAGACGTGCCGCGTCGGGGTCGCCGGCTTGAAGGCGCGCGATCAGTGCGGAGACATGCACCGGTGTGCGCTGCTCCAGGATCGTGTCCGCGAAGGCGATGCCGATGGCCCCGCCGAGATTGCGCATCAGATTGAAGAGCGCACTCGCGTCGGAGAGCGCTTCGCCCGTCCGCCGCTCGAGCGCCAATGTGGTCGTGGGCAGAAGGCACAGCATGACGCCAAGGCCGCGCAGGATTTGGGGCCAGAAGAGCCCGCGGAAATCCGTCTCGTAGGTCGCGAAGCCGTTGGCGATCAGACCGGCGGCGAAGAGGCCGTAGCCAAGTGCGATCAACAACCGGGAATCCAAGCGTTTTTCCGCGATTGCCGCCAAGGGGGCCACGGCAAGCTGTGCCGCACCGGTCACGAACATGATCTCGCCGATCTCGAGTGGCGAGTGCTGACGCACGAAGCCGAGAAAGATCGGGAGCAGATAGACCGATCCGTAAAGGCCGGCACCGAGGAGGAAGCTATAGACAGCGTTGATCGCGAAGACGCGATCGCCGAAGGTGTCGAGAGCCACGACCGGCTCGCGATGGCGGAGGCATCGGATTACCGCAAGGATGCCGCTTACGATGCAGATCGCGGCGAGCGCCATCACGACCGCACCACTCCAGTTTCGCTTCGGCCCCTCTTTCAGCAGGATCTCGAGGCTTGCGAGAAATACCGCGCAAAGCACGACGCCGAGATAATCGAGGTGCGACCATAGGCGCCATTCGGGCTGCCCGATGCGGATGCGCCAGCCGGCCACAATCGCGACAAGCACGCCCGGTACCAGATTGATCAGGAATAGCCAGTGCCAGGTGTAGGCCTCGGTGATATATCCGCCGACCGTAGGCCCAAGTGTGGGTGCGAGCATGGCAAAGACGCCTGCGACGGTCGTAGCGAACACGCGCGAGCGTTCGGGGAAAATCACGAAGACGGCATTGAAAACGATAGGGATCACCATGCCGCCGCAGAAACCCTGCACGACTCGAAAGGCGATCAAAGTGCCGAACCCGGGGCTCAGCGCGCAGCAAAGGCTTGCGAGCGTGAAGCCCGAAATCGCCAGAACGAACAACCGGCCGAGCGAGACGAGGCGTGTGAGACGGCCGGTCAGCGAGATTCCGATCACCTCCGCGATGAGGTACGCCGTCTGAACCCAGCTCAACTGGTTGTGCGGAATTCTGAGTGCCGCAC
>DATDHA010000090.1:0-5472 GCA_036521815.1 Alphaproteobacteria bacterium
GAGACATCTTCTGGTTTGGGGGAGTGTGAGATGTACACGACTCGCTTCAAATTGGGGATGGACTTGGGGCTCGCGCAGCGCACAGCGAATGCATCGGCGCCAGCGGTTATGCCCGACTTGTCCAGAACCGCGGCCGGTGTAAACCCGGCAACCTATGTTTCCGACGACGATGCGCCGAAGGACTACTTCGTCACGCGCAACGGTAAGACGTTCGCCGGTACCCATTTGATCGTCGATCTTTCGGGTGCGGGACACCTTGACGACGTGCCGTACATCGAGCGCGCACTCATCGAGGCGGTCGAGGCGGCGGATGCTACTCTGCTGCATATCCACCTCCACCACTTCTCGCCCAACGGCGGTGTCTCGGGTGTGGCGGTGCTCGCGGAATCGCACATCAGCATACACACATGGCCCGAGCGCGGCTTTGCCGCCCTCGACATCTTCATGTGCGGCCGGGCCGACCCGCACAAATCGATCCCGGTCCTCGAGCGGGCGTTCAAGCCGGCGTCGCTCTCGGTGCAGGAATTCCTGCGCGGGGAGCTGCAGGGCGAGGCGAGTGCCGCCGCATAGGCGAGCGCCAAAGTTTTCGGACAATTGCGAGCCGGCCGAGCACCCTTGGCCGGCTCGTTCCGCGCTTAGCGCCTGCGCGTGACATATCGTTTGCGCAGGGAGGCGCCCTGGTGCAGGTTATCCCGGCGCGTCCAACCCCCGGTGCGAGTGCCAAAGGTCCGCGGCCGATGACTTGGTCGATTGTCGCTCATGACGCAAAGACCGGCGCTTTCGGTGTCGCCGTAACGACGCGGTTTTTCGCAGTTGGCGCCTTATGCCCTCACGTCCAAAGCGGCATCGGCGCCGTCGCGACCCAGGCGCTCATCAATCCCCTCTACGGGCCGAAGGCCTTGGCGCTCCTCGCGAACGAGGTCGATCCGGCCGAGGCGGTTCGGCAGCTCATCGCGGGCGACGAGGGTCGCGAGGCGCGGCAGCTCCACATGATCGACCGCCGCGGGCGGATCGCCCAGCACACGGGCGGGAACTGCATCGGCTGGTGCGGCCATCTCAAGGGTGACGGCTACGCCGTTGCCGGCAACATGCTCGCCGGTGCCGCCGTCATCGAAGAAACCGCGAAGGCCTATGAGGCGCGATCAGCACTTCCCTTCGCCGAGCGGCTGATCGCGGCCCTCGATGCGGGCCAGGCGGCGGGTGGGGACAAGCGGGGCAAGCAATCCGCGGCGTTGCGCATCCATACGAGCGAGAGCTATCCCGCCCTCGACCTGAGGGTCGACGACCATCCCGAGCCGCTGGCCGAGCTTCGCCGCCTCCATGAGGTCAGCAAGCAAATCTTCGAACCCTTCATGAAGTTCCTGCCCAGTGCCGAGAATCCCGCGGGGATCTACGACCGAGCCGTGATCGATGCCGAGCTCGCCCGGCTCGCGGCCGCGAAGGCCTGAAAGGGCCGAGCCGCGATGGCGCTAGCCCCCCTCGAGCGTCGAGAAATGCGCGGCACCCCGGCTGCCCCGCTTCTCGAAGTGCGCAATCTCAAGACTTACTTCCGCACCGACGAGGGCGAGCATCGCGCGGTCGACGGCGTCTCCTTCTCGGTCGCCACCGGCCGCACGCTCGGTATCGTCGGCGAATCCGGATGCGGGAAAAGTGTCACGTCGCTCACGATCATGGGCCTTGTCCCGTGCCCGCCCGGGCGCATCGCCGACGGCGAGGTGTTGTTCGAAGGCCGGAATCTTCTGAAACTTCCGCAAGCGGAGATGCGCGAGCTGCGCGGAAACAAGATCTCCATGATCTTCCAGGAGCCGATGACCTCGCTCAACCCGGCCTTCACCGTAGGCGATCAGATCGTCGAGGCGATCCGGCGCCACAAGCGGGTTCAGCCGCGGGAGGCGCGCGAGCGCGCCATCGAAATGCTCCGGCGCGTGCACATCCCGGCTGCCGAGCGGCGCATCGACGACTATCCGCACAAGCTCTCGGGTGGGATGCGCCAGCGGGTGATGATCGCCATGGCGCTCGCCTGCGACCCGAAACTCCTGATCGCCGACGAGCCGACGACGGCCCTCGACGTCACGATCCAGGCGCAGATCCTCGATCTCATGCGCGAGCTGCGCGAGGATTTCGGCACCGCGATCGTCATGATCACCCACGATCTCGGGGTGATCGCCGAAATCGCGGACGAGGTCGTCGTGATGTATGCCGGGAGGGTGGTCGAACAGGCGTCGGTCGCGGAGCTCTTCGAGGATCCCCAGCATCCCTATACGATCGGGCTTCTTGGTGCACTTCCGCGGCTTCACAACGACAAGCCGCGGCTCGCCACGATCGAGGGAGCGGTGCCCAATCCGCTGGCGATCCCCGAAGGCTGCAGCTTCAACCCGCGCTGTCCGTTTGCCGACGGCGAATGCCGCAAGGCCTCGCCGGCTCTTGCCGAAGTGCGGCCCGGCCATCTTGCCGCCTGCTTCAAGGCGCCGCTTGCGGAGTGCGTGCGGTGACGGTCTCGACCGGGCGCGTGGCGCACGTTGCCGACACCGAGCCGCTTTTGCAGATTGAGGGCCTCGTGAAGCATTTCGCGGCGCGCCGGGATCTGCTCGGCCGCGCGCGTGGTGCCATCAAGGCCGTCGACAAAGTCGATTTTACCGTCATGCGGGGCGAGACGTTCGCGCTCGTGGGCGAAAGCGGGTGCGGCAAGTCGACGACGGGCCGTCTCGTCCTTCGGCTTATCGATCCCGATGCCGGTGCGATCCGCTTCAACGGCCGCAACATCCTGACCCTGACAAGCGGCGAGATGCGGGCACTTCGCCGCGAAATGCAGATTATCTTCCAGGACCCCTACGCATCGCTCAATCCGCGCATGACCGTCGGGCAGATGCTGGCCGAGCCGCTTGCGGTCCACGGCCTGGCCGAGGGGCACGCGAGGGAAGAGCGTGTTGCGGAAATCTTGCGCGTCGTGGGCCTCGCACCCGATCACGCGCGGCGCTACCCGCACGAGTTCTCGGGCGGCCAGCGCCAGCGCATCGGCATTGCCCGCGCACTCGCGGTCGAGCCGAAGCTTCTCGTCTGCGACGAGCCCGTCTCGGCCCTCGACGTCTCCGTGCGAGCGCAGGTCGTCAACCTCCTGAAGGACCTTCAGTCGCGATTCGGCCTGAGCTACATCTTCATCTCCCACGACCTCGCCCTCGTGAAGCATATCGCGGATCGGGTCGCCGTCATGTATCTCGGGAAGATCGTCGAACTGGCCCAAAAGAATTCCCTTTTTGCCGAGCCGCGCCACCCCTATACCCAAGCGCTCCTCTCGGCGATCCCACTGCCCGAGCCGCAGCGCGTCCGCCGGCGCGTGATCCTCGAGGGCGACGTGCCGAGCCCGCTTGCCGTTCCGCCGGGCTGCCGGTTCCACACGCGCTGCCCCCATGCGCAAGCGCGTTGCCGCACGGAAGCGCCGGCTTTTGCCGATGACGGAAGCGGGCATTTCACCGCCTGTCATTTCTGGCGCGAAATTCCGTCTTCGCCCGGCCTCATGGCAGGGATGCCGAACCAGGTGCCGAACCCGCGGCTTGAGCGGCTTCAGGCGTATTTCACCCAAGGCAAAATCGCCGGAAGCGGCGTATGATCGGCGCTACCGGGAGTGCCTGGGACACCGACGACGCAGACCCAGTCTGTCTGGGAAACAACGGAATCCAACAAGAACACACTGAATCGAACAAGAAGACAGGGAGACATGCAATGCGTGGGATCGTGAAATTCGTCGTGACACTTGCCCTCGTGGCGGCGTTCTCCTGTGCCGCCCAGGCCAAGACGCTGCGCATCGGGCTCGCCGAGGATCCGGACATCCTCGATCCGACTTTGGCGCGCACGTTCGTGGGGCGCATCGTGTTCGCCTCGCTCTGCGACAAGCTGTTCGAGATCACGCCCGAACTCAAGATCGTGCCCCAGCTTGCGACCAGTTACGAATGGTCCGCGGACAACAAGACGCTGACGCTCAAGTTGCGCCAGGGCGTTCTTTTCCATGACGGCGAGCCGTTCAACGCACAGGCGGCGAAATTCAGCCTCGATCGCCATCTCACCATGCAGGGCTCGAACCGCAAGGGCGAGATCAGCGCCGTGCAAAGTGTGGACGTCGTCGACGACAGCACGATCCGCCTCAACCTCTCCAAACCCTTTGCACCGTTGCTCGCGGCCCTAACCGACCGCGCGGGCATGATGGTTTCGCCCAAGGCCGCAGAGGCGGAGGGTGCGAATTTTGGTGCTGCCCCGGTATGTGCCGGCCCCTTCAAGTTCGTCGAGCGCGTGGCGCAAGACCACATCACCCTCGCCAAGTTCGACAAATATTGGAATAAGGACGCGATCCACATCGACCAGGTCGAGTTCCGCACGATCGTCGACAACGCGGCCCGGGTCGCCAACCTCGAGTCCGGCAGCCTCGACATGATCGAGCGCCTGCCGCCCACGGACGTGCCGACCGTGCGCAAGGACTCGAAGCTCCAGATCGCGAGCATCACCGAAATCGGCTACCAGAGCATCGAGATCAACACCAACAACGGCCCCCAGGCGCAGAGCCCGATCGGACAGGATCCGCGCCTGCGCGAGGCGTTCGAGCTTGCGATCGATCGCGATGCGCTCAATCAAGTCGTCTTCAATGGGGAGTTCACGCCCGGCAACCAATGGGTCTCGCCCACGAATCCTTACTATGCCAAGGATTTCCCGGTCCCCAAGCGCGACGTCGAGAAGGCCAAGGCGCTATTGAAATCGGCGGGCCATCCCAATCTCGAGGTCACCATGATGACGCCGACGACCCAGGAGGCACAATCCGCCGCCCAGGTCATCCAGGCCATGGTCAAGGAAGCGGGCATCGACCTCAAGATCCAGTCGGTCGAATTCGCGACCTCCCTGGACCGTGCCGAAAAGGGCGATTTCGAGACCTATTACATCGGCTGGAGCGGGCGGAGCGATCCGGACGGAAATATCTATAATTTCGTCGCCTGCAAGGCCCCGCTCAACGATGGGCACTATTGCAACCCCGAGCTCGACAAGCTTTTGGACGAATCCCGCAGCACGAGCGATCCGGCCACCCGCGCCAAAGTCTACGGCAAGATTGCGGCAATCGTGCTCAACGAGCGGCCATGGATCTTCCTTTTCCATCGCAAATGGATCTGGGGCTTGACCAAGAATCTCGAAGGCTACACGCCCTACCCCGACGGCCTCATCCGCCTCGCCGGGGCGAGCTTGAGATAGGGCGGGGGATTGCGGGTGCCGCCACTCGGCGTGCACCCGCAAGGTGCCTTCGGCGTCCAGCCCCAGGGAAATTCGATGCTCGCTTTCCTCGCCCGCCGCCTGCTGATCGCGATACCGACGATATTCTTCGCTTCGATCATCATCTTTGGCCTCCAGCAGCTTCTGCCGGGCGACCCCGCACTCGCACTTGCGGGCGAGGATCGCGACCCGGCGGTGATCGCTTATTTCCATGCCAAGTACCAC
>DATDHA010000091.1:0-7597 GCA_036521815.1 Alphaproteobacteria bacterium
AACGACCTCGCTATCGGGCTCGGCCCCCTCCGTGTCGGACGTATCCGAGGACACCGTTTCGACCAGGATGGGCCGCCCGGAGGTGAAATGCTCCATGATGATGCCGAGCACGGCCGGCTTCAGAATCTGCCAGTTCCGGTCTTCGCCTTTGGTCACGGTCACGAAATCCGAGCCGAGGAATACCCCGGTCACGCCATCTATCTGGAACAAGCGTTCCGCCAAGGGCGATCGCGCGGCACTTGCCGCCGTCGGAAAATCCGCCGTCCCGGAGGTCATGATTTCCCGGCCTGGCAGAAACTTGAGGGTTGCGGGATTGGGTGTCGGCTCCGTCTGAATGAACATTGAAACCTCATTGACCTCTCTGTCCGCCGCGGTCGCCACCGCCGTGAGCGCATAAATGGGACCAGAACGATTCAAGATCAAGGGCTCGGCTCGCCTTGGCGATCGGCCCCTATGCAGGGACAGAGGTGCATCCTATCTATTGCTCCGAAGGGAAAGATCGATGAACGATGAAATCGCAGGGGCATTTTCGCGCCCGCCCAGCCTCGTGCTGCCTAAGCCGGTCGCCTGGATGCTCACCGATGGCCGCGGGATCAAGGACGGCATGGAGTTTTTCGCCGGCCTTTGCGACCAACTGGTCGAAAGCGGCCTACCCCTCTGGCGCGCCAATTTGAGCGCTCGGGTCCTGCACCCGCAACTTTCCGCAATCAACCTGATCTGGCGGCGCGGTGCGGCGATCGAGCGGATCGAGCGCGAATACACCACAATTCAATCGGACGCCTACCTCAACAGCCCCATCCGGGTGATTTACGAAGGGGCGGCTGGCCTGCGCCGCCGGCTCGATATACCCAATCCGCATCTCGATTTCCCGATCCTCGGAGAGCTGCGTGCGGCCGGTGCAACCGACTATGTGGCGATGGCCGTGCCGGATTGGCAGGGTCAGTCCGCAGCCCTCAGTTGGGCGTCCGACCGGTCGGGTGGATTCTCGGTCTCGGATTTGACGATGCTCAACGATATCCTCCCGCTTCTCGGCCTTTTCATCGAGCGCTACAAGGCCCACAACGTCGCCAACAACGTGCTCCACACTTATCTCGGCGCCCAGACGGGCCAGCGCGTGCTTCATGGCAGCATTCGCCGCGGCGAAGTCGAGGCAATTCACGCGGCCCTCTGGTACTGCGATCTACGCGGCTTCACGGCGCTCTCGGATGCGATTCCCGCGGACGAATTGATCGAACTCTTGAACGCCTATTTCGAAGCGGTGGGAGAGCCCGTGCTCGCCCGCGGCGGCGAAATATTGAAATTCATCGGCGATGCCATGCTGGCGATCTTTCCACTCGATGCGGAGGTCGGGCGCGAGCGCATCTGCCTCGCCTTGGAGGCAGCGATCGAAGCACTCGAGAACGTCGCCAAGATCAACGAAGGGCGGAGTGCCGAGCGAAAGCGCGTGATAAGGCTCGGAATAGCACTTCACATCGGCGACGTCGCCTACGGCAATATCGGGACTCCCGCGCGCCTCGATTTTACGGTCATCGGGCCCGCGGTGAACAAGGTCGTCCGAATCGAAGCGCTCTCGAAGGCCCTCGATCGCTCGCTCCTTGTTTCAAGCGACTTCGCGAAGGCTTGCGTCTATCCCGTCGATTCCCTCGGCTTTCACCCTTTGCGCGGAATTTCCGAACCGGAAGAGATTTTTGCGCTTGCCGCGGCTGGCCACGATGCCATGGCGCGTCGCGCGCTAAGCTGAGCGGGACGCCGAAGGCGATTTGCCTCACGTGAGCGTATCGATCTGTTCGTCCGTCAAATTGCCGGGCACGATCGTAAGCGGGATCCGGAGCTTGGCCATGTGCTTGCCCGAAAGTGCGGTCACGAGTGGTCCCGGACCCTTCGGGCCCGCATCGGCGCCGAGCACGAGGATCGAGATCGTCGGTTCTTCTTCGATGAGCTTCAGGAGTTGGTCGAGCGGGCGGCCTTCGCGAATATGGATGGTGGGCATCTGCCCGGTCCATTCGACCACCTTGGCAGAGAGTTCCTGGAGCTTTTCTTCCGCTTCCTGGCGGCCTTCGCTTTGCGCGAGCTGCTCGACCGCCATCCAGCCCATGCCCTCGGGCGGCTCAATCACCCAAAGCAGCGACACGCGCCCGCCTGTGTGCGAGGCACGCCGGCACGCATAGCGCAACGCGACCTTGAGCTCCTCAGTTCGGTCGACAATGACGAGAAATGTCCGGGTCGGCTGTTCCTTAGCACGCTTTGCCATGGTTCGCTCCGTTGCGTCAAACTCTGCGGAAGATGGCGCTGGCCGCCCACCCCGCCGCCAGCGCGATCGCGATCGCGATCGCGCCGTACGCCGCAGCCTCGCGATGGGCGAAGTCGAAGATTTCAGCACTGGCGCCGACCTTGCTTATTGAAAGCGGCGTCGTCTGCGCCGCTCGCACTTCGCCGTCGTGAAATAGGAAGACCTGGACTTGATAAATTCCGACCGGGACGTTCGAGGGGAAATATACGTTCACCCGGAAGAGACGCGCGCCCAGCGAGGCGACCTTTGCCACATTTCGCCCCCAGAGCCCCTGTGCTTCCTTGTTGCGGATCAAGGCGGCGCGGTAGTCCGCGACGGTCGCCGGATCGCGCTCGACTTCCGGAACCAGGCGCAAATTCTCGGTGCCGATTTCGAGCCGCGCGCGCTCGGCCGCCGAGGCGATCTTGTCAAGCTCGCCCGACGCGGCGACTTGGTAAAACGACGGTACCCGCGAGAACGCCATTTCCTTGCGATTGACGTAAATTCCCGCAACGCGCCCCTTCAAGCGCACGATTTCCCGCTCATCCGGCCCGCGCACGACGACCACAACGTCGCCCGGACCCTCGACAGCGCCGAAAAGCAGCACGTCGGTTCCCGCAAAGCCTGTCGTGATCGCAACGAGGTGGCTTGAAAGATCGGCAACGAGCGCCTGGGCGCGTGCCGCGAGCGGGAAGCAGCCACTCGCGAGCGCGATCATGAGCAGCAGGGTTCGCAGTACCCTCATGCCCCACCCCGCGAGATCGAATAAAGATCGGCGGGTGTCACCACGAGATCGTAGAGAAGCTTGCCGGCCACGGCGAGGAGGAGAAGGGCGAGGAGCCCCCGAACTTGCTCGCCTTTGAGGTTTACGCCGGCGCGGGCACCCACTTGCGCGCCGAGCACCCCGCCGATCATCAGGATCAAGGCGAGCACGACGTCGACGGTCTGGGTCGTGAGCGCTTGAAGGAAGGTCACGTTTGCGGTGATCACGACGATCTGGAAAAGCGAAGTGCCGGTGACGACGGCGGTCGGCATGCCGAGGATGTATATCATCGCCGGCACCATGATGAAGCCGCCGCCAACCCCCATGATGGCGACGAGCACGCCGACGAACATGCCGACGACGAAGGGAACGAGTGCCGAGATGTAGATGCGCGAGCGGTAGAAGCGCATCCTGAACGGCAGCACGCGCACCCAATAGGGATGCCGGCCTGCGCGCGGCTTGGGTGGCGCTTGGCGGCGCTGGCGCAGCATGGAGATCCCGCTCTCGGACAGCATCAGAAGGCCAACGAGCCCCAGGACCACCACGTAGCTGAGCGAGATCACGAGTTCGACCTGGCCCATCCGGCTCAGCGCCTTGAAGAGCCATACCCCGAGCGTGGAGCCGACAAAGCCGCCGACCAGCATGACGAGGCCCATCCGGAAATCGACCGCATTGCGCCGCCAATGGGCAAGTGCGCCGGACGCCGAAGCGGCGATCAACTGGTTCGCATGGGTGCTGACCGCCACGGCGTGCGGTACGCCGATGAAGATGAGGAGCGGGGTCAAGAGGAACCCGCCGCCGATTCCGAAAAGGCCCGAGAGGAATCCGACGATCACGCCGAGGCCGAGAAGCCCGAACACATTGAGGGAGAGCTCGGCGATCGGAAGGTAGATCTGCATGGTTCGTCGCACCCGTCTCGACGCATCGCGGACTCATGCGCGCGGCGGCGCGGCGGCGGCGTGAAGCAGGCTCCGAGCCGCGACGCCCGCTACCCTAATGGATCAACATTGGCGTGGAAAGGAGAAGAATGGGGCGTGAAAAGGAGAAGAATGGCGCGCGAAAATGAGAAGAGTGGCGCAGGACGCCGACGCCATCTCAGAATCCGCGCACCACCTGCCTGGTGTGCTCGACCTCCGGTGCCGCGGCGAAGCAATGTCCGACCAGTGCGCGCCAAGCCTTGAAATCCTCCGAGCCGCGAAAATCGACCGTGTGGTTTTCGACCGTCTCCCATCGAACGAAGAGACGATAGCGGTTTGGCTTCTCGGTTGAGCGTTGCAGTTCCATGCCCTTGCAGCCCTTCGCACGCTTGAAGATGGATGCCGCCCTCGCCACCCCGGCTTCGAATTCCGCTTCGAGGCCCGCCTTCACGTCGATTTGGGCAATTTCGAGAATCATCGCTGCATACTCCCTATGGCCTTTCCTAAACCCTCACGAATCCGACGATGTCTTGCACCTCGCGCAAGATCGGTCCCGCGAGCGCGCGGGCGCGTTCGGCACCGTTCCTGAGGATGCCGTCGACATAGGCTTCGTCGGCCTTGAGGTGCAGCATCTCAGCACCGATCGGAGCGAGCACGGTGACGGCAAGCTCCGCGAGCTCTTCCTTGAATTTCGAGAACATCGCTCCCGCATAGCGTTTGCAGACATCCTCCGCCGTCATGTTCTCGAGTGCCGCATAGATGCCGACGAGATTGGCCGCCTCCGGTCGCGCGTCGAGCCCTGCCGGTTCGCCGGGAAGCGGCTCCGCATCGGTCTTGGCCTTGCGGATCTTCTGGGCGATCGCATCGGCGTCGTCGGTCATGTTGATGCGGGAATATTCCGATGGATCGGACTTGCTCATCTTTTTCGTGCCGTCCCGCAGGCTCATCACCCGGCTCGCGGCACCGAGGATGATCGGCTCGATGAGCGGGAAGAAATCGGTCTTGTAGTCGTTGTTGAATTTCTGCGCGATGTCGCGGCAAAGCTCGAGATGCTGCTTCTGGTCGTCGCCGACGGGAACGTGGGTCGCCTTGTAGACGAGGATGTCGGCCGCCATCAGATTCGGGTAGACGTAAAGGCCCGAAGATGCATTCTCGCGGTGCTTGCCCGCCTTCTCCTTGAACTGGGTCATGCGATTGAGCCAGCCAAGCCGGGCGACGCAATTGAAGATCCAGGCGAGCTCTGCATGGGCCGAGACCTGGCTCTGATTGAAGAGGATGCAGGCGCTGGGGTCGATCCCGGCAGCGATCATGCCGCCCGCGACCTCGCGCGTGTTCGCGCGCAGGACCTCGGGCTCCTGCCAGACCGTGATGGCGTGAAGATCGACGACGCAGAAGATGCAATCGTAGTCCTTTTGGAGCCGCACCCAATTCCGGATCGCACCCAGATAGTTGCCGAGATGCAGATTGCCGGTGGGCTGAACGCCCGAGAAGATGCGGTCCATAAAAGAGGCTCCTTCGACGTCTTGACGCGCGGGCGAGTTATGGCGGCTCGTCACAACAGGGTCAAGCGACCTTGCGGCGACCGAAAGCGCGCTTGAGCAGCCTCGCTTCGACGGCACCGAGACCGAGTGCCAAGACGCTGTAAAGGCCGAGCCCACCGAGGACAAGGATCGCAAGGGACGCGATCTTGAGTGCGAGCCCCCCCTGCAACGGCCCCGCCAATGCATCGGCCGCGAGGACAAGCGCACCCGCCATCAGCAAGCTCGCGAGTGCGAGGCGCGGCACGCGGCGGCGAAATCCGACGTCGAGCGCAAAATGCGCGTGCCTGCGGAGCCAATAAACCAGCACCACGACGTTCATCCATGCCGCAAGCGACGTCGCGAGTGCGATGCCCGTGGCGCCGAGCGGTCCGATCAGCGCCAAGCTCAAGACGATATTGGCGACGACGGCAACGACGGCGGCACGCACCGGGGTGGCCGTGTCCTCACGCGCAAAGAAGGCCGGGGCGAGCGATTTGACGATCACGTATGCGGGCAGGCCGAGTGCAAAGGCCGCGAGTGCCGCAGCACTCACCCGCGCCGCGTCGGCCCCGAAGGCGCCATGCTGGAACAGCACGGTCGTGAGCGGTGCGCGGATTGCGATCAGGGCACATGCGGCCGGGAGCGTGAAAAGCAGGGCAAACTCGAGCGCACGGTTCTGGCTCTCGGCCGCACCGGCACTGTCGCCGGAGCGGAGCTTGCGCGAGAGCTCCGGCAGCAGCACCGTCCCGATCGCCGTGCCGATCACGCCGATCGGAAGCTGATAAAGCTGGTTTGCGTAGTAAAGGCTTGCGATCGTGCCGGTCGGAAGCAGCGATGCGATCATGGTGGCGACGACGATGTTGATCTGAACGACACCAGCGCCGAAAGCGCCCGGCAGCATCAGGTGCAGGAGCCTTCGGACGTCGGGCGTGAGGCGCGGGCGAGGGAGCCTCGGCAGAACGCCGTGCCGCTTCGCCGACCAGCCGAGCCAGAGAAATTGGCCGATCCCCGCGACCGCGACGGCCCAGGCTTGCGCCACCCCCTGCGCCGTATCGGAATGGAACGGAAGCAAGAGGGCGGCGATCAGTGTCACGTTGAGAAGGATGGGAGACGCTGCCGCAGCACTGAAGCGGAAATTCGCATTGAGCATGCCGCCGAGAAGGGCTACGAGCGCCATGCACAAAAGATAAGGGAACGTGATTCGGGTGAGATGGACCGCGAGTTCGTATTTCTCCGGCTGGTCCACGAAGCCCGGCGCCAGGACCGCCATGAGCCATGGCATGGCCGCCATCGCCGCGAGGGTGAAGAGACTGAGTGCCGTAAGCATGACGGCGAGGACTTCGCCCGCGAAATCGACCGCCGCCGCCGTGCCGCGTTCTTCGCTTTTGCGGCTGAAGAGCGGCACGAAGGCGGCACTGAACGCCCCTTCGGCCACGAGGTTGCGAAACAGGTTCGGAAGACGAAAGGCGACGACGAAGGCGTCGGCGACGGGTCCAGCGCCGAGTACCGCGGCAATCATCATGTCGCGCACGAAGCCGAGCACACGGCTTGCCATCGTGTAGCCGCCGACCGTGATGCTCGATTTCAAAAGCGCCATGGCGCCTGTTTAGAGGAAAGCCGGCCCTTTAGGAAGCATCCGGAGGCGAAACGGACGGCGACACCTTGCGGCTGACGCGCCGTCTTCCTCGCTTTTGCGGCCGATGCGCGGGACATCGAACCGTTTGCGGACCCCGACATCTCCGCTCCAGGGTCCGCACGTCGGAAATTGAGTGCCGCCTTACTTCGCGAGCCCCTCGGCTTGGAGTGCTGCTTGCACCGCCGGCCGCTTAGCCACACGGTCCGAATAGGCCTTGAGGACCGGCCATTTGGCGAGATCGATGCCCATCGGCTTCGCCCAGGTGAGAATCGTGAAGAGATAGCTGTCGGCGACCGAATAGCCGTCCCCCATAAGGTAGCTGCGTCCATCGAGCTTCTTCGAGAGGAAGTCGAACTTGGCGGCGAGTGTGTCTTTGACGACCTGCTTCCATTCCTCGCTCGCCTTCGGATTGAACAACGGGCTGAAGCCCTTGTGAATCTCGGAGGCGACGTAATTGAGCCACTCCTGAAGGCGGTAGCGATCGATCGCACC
>DATDHA010000092.1:0-2989 GCA_036521815.1 Alphaproteobacteria bacterium
ACGCACCCGATATCGCCAGCGTTGCCGAGCTCATCGAAGGCGGCTGGTTTCGCGACTTCGTGGGCCTGTCGATTTTAGCTTGACGCTGTCCACTCGTCCGGCACTCACTCGCGGCAACGAAAAATCGCGGATTTGAGGAGGCAACGGCGTCATGAAGGTTCTGATCACGGGCGGCACCGGATTCATTGGGAGGATGCTCGCGGAGAAAATCCTCGCGCGCGGCAAGTTGACGGGGCCGTCCGGGAAACCGGAGGCGATCGATGAACTCGTGCTGTTCGATGCGGTCCTGCCCCCCATGCTCCCCAAGGCGCTTCAGGGTCACGCCAAGGCAGTCGCCGGTGACGTTTCCGACAAGGTGCGGATCGATGCGCTGATCGACCGCCCGGATATGTCGGTTTTTCATCTGGCCTCCATCGTGAGCGCGGGCGGCGAGCAGGATTTCGATCTGGCACTGCGCGTCAATCTCGATGGCGGGCGTCACATCCTCGAGGCGTGCCGGCGATTGGGATCGAAGCCGCGCCTCGTGTTCACGAGTTCGATTGCCGTCTTCGGGCCTCCGGGGATGACGAGCCGCGTCGACGATTCCACGAAGCAGACCCCGCAGACGACGTATGGCGTCACCAAGGCCATCGGCGAGCTCCTCGTCAATGACTATACGCGCAAAGGCTATCTCGACGGCCGCTCGGCACGCCTGCCGACCGTGATCGTGCGGCCTGGCAAGCCCAACAGGGCGGCGTCGAGCTTTGCAAGCGGGGTCATCCGCGAGCCGCTCAACGGCGAGCCGTGCCATCTTCCCGTAGCCCTCGAGACGGTGATGCCCGCACTTGGTTACCGATCGATCGTCGAGAACCTGATCCGGCTCCATGAGGTGCCCGGCGCGGCGATCGGAGCGGACCGCGCCGTCAGTTTTCCGAGCCTCGACTTGACGGTTGCCGAGATGATCGCCGGCCTGAAGCGCGTCGCCGCCGGCCGCAAGCTCGGTTCGATCGAGCTTAGGCCCGATGCGGGGATCCAACGCATCGTTGCGGGTTGGCCGACCGGGACAGCGTGGGCCAAGGCGAAGGCGTTAGGGCTCGTCTGCGATCCCGACGTCGATGCGATCATCCGTGCCTATATCGAGGATTTCCTCGCGAACTGATCGCGGCGGACGAAGCGGCGGCCGGCCTTGCGCGGGCAGGAAGACAGGGGGGCGAAATGCGATTGAAGGACAAGGCGGCGATCGTCACGGGTGGGGGCTCGGGTTTTGGGGAGGCGATCGCGCGCCGCTTCGCATCCGAAGGTGCAAGCGTGCTCGTTGCCGACATCAACGACCGCACCGGCGAGCATGTTGCCGCCGGGATCGCGCGCGCGGGCGGCAGCGCCGAATATATCCACGCGGACGTGACATCGGGCAAAGAGGTCGCGGCAATGGTCGCGCGCGCGGCCAAGCGCTTCGGCGGGCTCGATATCATCGTCAACAACGCGGGCATGCCCCAGCGCAATGGCCCCATGCTCGGCGTCGACGAGGCGACCTTCGACCGCATCTTCGCGGTCAATGTGAAAAGCATCTATCTCGCGGCCCTCCACGCGGTTCCCGTGCTCGAAACGCGCGGCGGCGGCGTAATCATTAACACGGCGTCGACCGCCGGCCTGAGGCCGCGCCCCGGCCTCGTCTGGTATAACGGCAGCAAAGGTGCGGCGATCTCCCTCACCAAGGCGATGGCGATCGAACTCGCACCCAAGAAGATCCGCGTCAATTGCCTTTGCCCCGTCGCGGGCGAGACCCCCATGCTCGCCGAGTTCATGGGCGGCGACACGCCCGAGAACCGCGCGCGCTTCGTGGCTAGCGTGCCCCTCGGGCGGTTGAGCCGGCCCGACGACATCGCGAATGCCGCCCTCTATCTCGCCTCGGACGAGGCCGAGTTCATAACCGGCGTAGCACTTGAAGTCGATGGCGGGCGCTGCATTTGACCGGGCGCGAAATCGTCCTCGCGATCGAGCGGGTTGAGGGCGAGAGGATCGTCGCGGTCTATGCCTTTGGCCCGGCGGATTCAAGCCCCACAGCCATGCGCGAGCAGCACGGGCAGATCGAGGACGGCGTGCTTGTCTTCGCGGATCAAGGTACCGCTCGCCTCGAATGCCACCTCGATGGCGACGGGAGCCTTGAGGCCGAATGGATCAATGGCCGCACAATCCTGGTCGGCCGCATGCGGCACCTCTCCCCCTGACTCCGCTCCCCTTGAGTCCGCTCCCCCTGAGTCCGCTCCCCCTGAGTCCGCTCCTTGTGTCCGCTCAATGCTAACTTCGCAATAACAAAACGGCCCGGAACTATCGCCCCGGGCCGTCGCCGAATACGCCAAACGCCGCTTGCTCAGCTGCGGCGATTGCCGAAGAGTTGGAGCAGCAGGAGGAAGAGGTTGAGGAAATCGAGATAGAGGCGCAGGGCCCCCATCACCGACTTCTTCGTCGCCACGGAGCCGTCGTCGCCCGCGAAGTACATCTCCTTGATCGCCTGGGTATCGTAGGCGGTGAGGCCCGCGAACACCAGCACCCCAATCACGGAAATCGCGAATTGCAGGGCACTCGACTGCAGGAAGAGGTTCACAAGTGCCGCGATGATGACGCCGATCAGGCCGATCATCAGGAACGAGGCGAAGCCGGAGAGATCGCGCTTCGTCGTATAGCCGTAGAGGCTCAATCCCGCGAACGACCCGGCTGTTATGAAGAAGACGCGCGCGATGCTTTCGCCCGTATAGACCACGAAGATCGAAGCGAGCGAAACGCCCATCAACGCCGCGTAGACCCAAAAGAGCGCCTGGGCGGTCGAGGCTTGCATGGCGTTGATGCGTGCACTCAAGAAGAATACGAGCCCGAGCGGGGCCAACACGACGAGCCAGAAAACTGGTGTGCCGAAGATGGCGTGCATGGCCTGCGGCGACGATGACACCGCGAAGGCGACGATGCCCGTGAGTGCGAGGCCCGAGGCCATGTAGTTGTAGACGCGCAGCAT